>JAHIUL010000076.1 GCA_018817195.1 Candidatus Margulisiibacteriota bacterium | reverse complement strand
CCGCGGCGAAAGCGCCGGTTATCTAAAAAAGGCAGAGCAATATATCCTGGCTGCCCTGGCAAATGCCGATACCAACCAGATTCATGATCTCCTTAACGTTACTTGGGGACCCAGTATTTTCCCGGTAGAAGCATACTTTGAGCTTAAACTTACTCTGCTTCAGGTCTTAAGCATTGCTCAAAAACCCAAAGAAGCCCTGGCTTTAGCTGATAGAATCGAGGCAGAGCTCAAAAGCCCGCGCGTTCTGGTTGCCCAACGCTCAGACTCAGTTTCTGCCGAAGGTTATTTGAACCGCTTATATCTCCTGCGAGCCTTTGCCGGGATCTATAACCCGGAGATGAGCCCGGCAGATGGATTGGTATATGCCATGAAAGCCCACGCCTGGGCAAAAGCTCAGCATGAAAAACCCGGCATTTATCTGGCTGCCTGGGAAATGAGCAAAAAAGACTTGAAATACGATACCCTGCTTTCACTTATCATCATGGGCAGGTTATATCCCAAATTGAACCAATTTGACGCTGCCCGCAAAGTGTTCCAACAGGCATTTGCCGCGCCCGAAGCAGTGCGCCGGGAAGAAGGCTTTCTGGATATTGGCCTGCAATCCTTCTACGGTTTAGCAAACATCGCGCTGGCAGATTCCGAGTCTCTCAAAGAAGCCGCAGAAAAATTTGATGAATGGGTGGACTGGAACAAAATTACTTCAGCTTCCCATGTGGATTTCAGAGAATCCATGGGAATGATCATTAAAAAAGAAACCCTGGCTGCCTGGCTCTCAGGTTTCTTTGGGGTTGATGTGGAAGATATCTTCCCGTCTAAATATGATCCAGAGGATGTTATCTCAGAAATCGAGATCAGTGATTATAAGACACCCCTGGAGAGACTGAAATTAGCTATGAAACTAATAGATCATGTTGATATCCCTTATGATCAAAAAGAAGAAGTTATGACTTTTTATAATCTCTTAGCTGACCTTGAGGAGGTTGAATAAATTGATCGGCGCGATTTCTCAAATTAGCACAATTATTGGAACATCTGCCAGCGCCTTCGCAGGCACGCCGGCAAAAGAGGCTTGCTATGGCCTCAAAGAAGAACTGGACGGAAAGTACAGTGGTATCTTTAATGGAGATAACATTACCCAAGAAACCTCAGAAGAATTTATGGAAGAGGTCGGCCACGTTGATATTGAATTGAAATTCAGCAACCTGGAAGGGGGATGGGTTTTCCCGTGGAAGGAGTTACAGCTCTTGAAAAAACAAGGCAAGGCAATCTACATAAAATTTGAGCCCTATATTCCGATTGAGCCCTTTTGGGAAGCCATGCCCGTTAACAAAGAATATATAGACAGAATTATTACTGGAGAATATGACAACCTTATAAAACAGATCGCCCTCAAAGCCAAAGAGGCTGGCGTCCCGGTCTTCTTCACCTTTGGTCACGAGATGAACGGTTTTGGCGGAGGAAGATTCTGGTATCCATGGGGAGAAGACCCTGAAAAATTCATCGCGGCCTGGAAACACGTTCACGAAGTCATAACTACTGAAGGCGCTTCCAATATCAAGTTTGTGTGGAATCCACACGTAATAAGAGGAACCGAAAAAGACTTCACCCAATACTATCCCGGAGACAAGTATGTCGATATCATCGCCTTTGACGTCTACGGCGGCAACCTGGTTGGGCTCATGAAAAAAGCCATGAAAACCATGGACGAATTCCTGAAAAAGGAGGGATTAGAACAAAAGGATTATGCCATTGGTGAATGGGGAGCAAGCCCCGGCCAGTTTGAAGAGATGCTCAGCTATATAGAAAACGATCCCCGGATCAAATTTAACATCTATTTCAACGTTAAAGCCCAAACCGGAAACTATAAGATGAATCCAAACATGAAAAAACGCTATAAAAAGTATCTAAAAAAATTGGCAGAAGATAATTTCAATTTTAAAAAACCAGAAGCCAAGATCAATCCGGATATAAAAAAAGGTATTTGTTTCATCCCCAAAATCCCTGATCCAAGCTTGACCATCCGCTATATCCCTGAAGATGAATTCTTGTCCGAGGCTGAGCTTGAACAGCAAGTCTGTTCCGCAGAGCTAAAATCTTTTGCCCCCGGCTGTCTAGCCCCCTTCCCTGATGGTTTTTCTCCGGTTACAAACATGCCTCCTCACACAATCAGCAAAGGAAATTTCAATCGCGCGGAGAAAAAATGGCTGGATCCTGACATTGGAGATATCTATGATTATGGAACCCATCAGTTCCGATTAAGGGCCAGCAAAATTCAGGCTCAGATCGATAAAAACAATTTAAAATACGAAACCCTTGCGGATATCCTAAGAACTATCTGCTATGAGAAGCCGGATAACCCTTCCGCTTTTAGAAAGCTTACTCCTTTCCATCCCCGCAAGATCAATAGAGAAAAATTCCTGGCAGAGCATCCGGAAATAGCGCTGATAAAACAAATTTCTCCCAATTTTGCTGCCAATTTTAAACAGCCTACAGCCTTCTGGGAAAATATCATCGTTCTTTATGGTGTATATATACAAGAAGCCATTGAGAGAAATGATCAGGCCGCTCTTAAAGAAGCGATTG
>JAHIUL010000075.1 GCA_018817195.1 Candidatus Margulisiibacteriota bacterium | reverse complement strand
TTACTCACCCGTTCGCCACTATATCGTTCGACTTGCATGTGTTAGGCACGCCGCCAGCGTTCATCCTGAGCCAAGATCAAACTCTCAAAAAAGTTTAATCAGCTCTTAATCAAAATCCAAAATCAAAATAAAAACAAAGAACTCGCATCTTTGCATCCTGCCTAGTTTTCAAAGAACTTAAGAATAAATTGGAGGGGGTAAAAAGTGCAGTCCCGTTTACGGGTGCCGAGTTTTACCAAGATCCCTCCTTCCTTTCGGCAAGTGTTAATTATATAGGAATGGGTGATGATTTGTCAAGGGGAGATTTGAATTTGCTAAGCCTTTGTAAGTACCCTTACTGTATCAATGTGTGAAAAGTTTTCGGCTATTTCCTGGGGAAAAACTTGGGGAGGGTCAAATGGTGTTTGCGAAGGATGGAGCTCCGTGTCTTCCAGCATAGAGATAAATATTCCGCCAGATTTAAGTACAAAATAGACTTCTTTTAAGGTTGCTAAGATTTCATTACTTGCCCTTCTATAACCTAATATATGAGATAGATATTGAAGGTTAAGAAGATTTTTGCTTATAACGACGTCGAACTCACTTCCTTCAAATGGTGATGCAGAAGTGTAAGCTTCTCTCACATCGAGACCATGTTCTTGGGCATATAGAACAGCAGCTCTAGACACATCAATGCCTGATACATTGCCGCCTTTTTCATGTTTTAAATAATGCAGATAAGGGCCATAATTACAGCCTAATTGTAATATTCTGAGACCTTCAATTGTTTCGTGAAATAGCGTAAGGACAGTATCAATAGGCGCGTATTCAGATGGTTGGCGAGTAAGATCGTCAGGGTCAATCTCTTTCAAATAGTTGCTTGCTGCTTTTACTGCGTCAGCACCATTTGGGACTGTGGGATTTATAATGTTTGCTGCAGCAAGGTGGGGTTGCCATAAGCTATCAAAACTTTTATAACCCATTTTTTGTGCAATTTTATCAGGGGCTTCTTTAATATATGCAGGATTATAAGCACGCAGTTGTCTAAGGCTTGCTCTGAGTGAAGATCTAAATTGTTCATGTGTTACTCTTGATAATCTCATATATTCTTTTCGTTAAATCTGTTAGAAAATTTCACTTTGTGGTAAAATTGATTTATGACGAGGTTTGCTTTTAGCTTAATTGCTATAACACTATTTCTTACTAGTTTTAGCTTTTGCAATGCCCAGGATTTACAGGTTGTTGTCAATCCTTCTATTGCCTGGCAGGGCAAGGTTTTAAGCGTTAAATTAGTATCAGCCGAAGGGGTTGCCGGCGTAAAAGCCAGGTTTTTGAACCAGGATTTTAAGCTTTTTAGAACAAGTGATGATTATCATGGTGTTGTGGGCGTGCCCTTAAACCAAAAGCCGGGGTACTATAATTTGAAATTAATCATCACCAGGGCGGACGGCAAAACTCAAAATTTAACTAAGCAGCTTAAGGTGTGGGCTACCAGATTTTCTTTTTCTAAGTTTTGGCTGAAACCGTCCAAAAATAAGTTGCGGCGAAGAAGTTTAATCAATGAGGAATGGGCTCAGATAGAGAAAGTTTTAAGAATTGAAGAAGATAATCAATTTTGGCTGGGCAAATTTGCTAAACCTGTTAAAGGTAAAATATCACAAGGTTTTGGACATAAGCAGATTATTAATGGTAGGGGTGCCGGCAGTCATCGCGGGACAGATTTTGCAGTGCTAAATGGCACCAAAGTATTTGCCCCTAATTATGGTAAGGTTGTTTTTGCTAAAAAGCTATCAGCTTTTGGAGGGACAATGGTTTTAGACCACGGCCAAGGCATTCATACCCTTTATTTTCATCTTTCCAAGTTAATTGCGCCTATTGGGAAAGTTGTTACTAGAGGGGAACTTATTGCTTTAAGCGGTAATTCTGGCATTTCTTCCGGTCCGCATCTTCATTGGGGTATGTCGGTGCATAATTTGCGGGTAGATGCGATGCAGTGGGTGAAACATGAAATTTAAAACTGAAAAACTTGTCCCGAGCAAAGCCGAGGGATTAAAACTTAAAACTAAAGCTGAAAACTCAAAGATACTCAGAATTATAGACGTGAATGTTAACCGGGCGGTTGAGGGATTGAGGGTTGTTGAGGATATAGCCAGGTTTGTTTTAGACGATAAAAAATATACTGTTCAGTTAAAAGAGTTTCGCTCAAAAATTAGACGAGCAATAAAAAATCTTTTAAAAGATCGCAGATCATCAACAGATGTTGGCAGAAAGTCATACACTAAAAAGGAATCAAAAAGAAGTTCGATCCAGGATATCTTTGCAGCCAATGCTAAACGGGCGCAGGAAGCCTTGCGCGTGCTGGAAGAATTCTCAAAGTTAATTGATCCTAGATTGGGAAAAACATTTAAAGATATCAGATTCAAGATTTATGATTTAGAGAAGAAGGTTTACTTTGATCTGGTTAGACGTTTGAAGTTGGATTTTGACTTATATGTTGTAACTGATCCAATGAATGATCATCTTAAAGTTGTTCGCGGGGTTATAGCTGGCGGGGGAAAGGTTGTTCAGCTGAGAGATAAAAAAGCTTCTAAATCAAAGCTTCTAAAATTGGCTAAACAAATCAGAAAATTAACTGCTAAAGCTGATGTGATTTTCATTATGAACGATTATTTTGACATTGCTAATAAGGTTGGGGCTGATGGAATTCATCTTGGCCAGGAAGATTTAAAAACTATGAGTCTCAAGCAAGTCAGGAGAAAATTAGGTGATGATAAAGTTATTGGTGTTTCAACGCATAGTTTTACTGAGGCAGTTAAGGCAGAGCAGCAGGGCGCTGATTATGTTTCCCTTGGCCCGATTTTTTCTACACCAAGTAAGCCGCACATGAAACCACTTGGTTTAAATCTTTTAAGAAAGGTAGCTAAAAGGGTAAAGATTCCAATCGTTGCTATTGGCGGGATCAATCAGTCTAATATATTAAGAGTTAAGAAGGCTGGGGTGCAAAGGGCAGCAGTTATTCGGTCTGTGGTCGCCAGTAAAAAGATTAAGAAGGCCGTGCGACAGCTAAGGAAGGTTTTTCAGCAATCATAGCAGCTAGGGCGTCTTTTAAAACTGCTCTATCAAATGTCCTTTTTTTCTTTTTGTGAACAGCTGATTCATTGGCTGCTTGGGCGATGCCTCTAGCATTGCTTATTAATTGATCTAAAACTTCTGCAACATCTTCAGCTCGTTGGTTTTTAATT
>JAHIUL010000074.1 GCA_018817195.1 Candidatus Margulisiibacteriota bacterium | reverse complement strand
TTGGCCACATCCCCCACTTTTTCCGCAGGCAAAGCTACCTGCTCATATGTAGCTTGGTCCATAAAGTTGAAAACGCCCTGGTCAGCATACAAGAACTGCATTTGCTTATATTCAATATGAGCCAGTTCTACTTTGTCGCCAGGACTAAAAGTTTTGTTAATGATAGATCCAGTGCGTATGTTTTTGAACTTAACTTTGATGCTAGTCTGCTGGGCTGCCCGCTTTTGATTAAACTCCAGGCAGCGGAACAAATCTTGCCCAATCTCCACTGTCACGCCGGGTTTTACTCCATTAATTGGAACTGCCATAACCATGTAAGTATACCAAGCTTGACCTCTATTTTCAAGATGGGGTAGAATGGCTCTAATATGGATTCAACAATAGTTGTTATCATAATTGGCTCTTATTTATTAGGCTCAGTACCATTTGGCTTTTTAATCGCTAAATTATGGAAAATTGACATTCGCCAGCATGGTTCTGGCAATGTTGGGGCCACTAATGTCTGGCGCACGATTAACCCGGCTGCGGGATTATTAGTTTTTGCGCTTGATCTGCTCAAGGGAACAGCTCCCATCCTGCTTGCCCAACAGTTTACTTCTAATTACTGGTTAATTATCCTGGCCGGGATTGCCGCGGTTTTAGGTCACACTTATTCAATCTTCCTAAAATTTAAAGGCGGCCGCGGTTCAGCCACAGGGCTTGGCATGTTATTAGGCATTGCGCCTGATATCTTTGTTTTTGCCTTTATTGCCGTTGCCATATTAATTTACACTACTCGCTATGTTTCTGTTGCTTCAATTTTAACTCCCTTAGGAGTTACCGTTGCCTTTTGGCTGCTTAATCGACCACTGCCCTATTGCCTCCTGGCAACTTTGGTTACAATAATTATTATTATGCGCCATATCCCTAATATAAAAAGATTGTTAAATGGTACTGAACGTAAAATCAGTTTTAAAAAAAGGCAGGCATCATGAAAAAAATCTCAATAATCGGCGCAGGCGCCTGGGGTACCACCCTGGCCATCCTTTTAGCAGAAAAAGGACATGAAGTTAAGCTTTGGGCTTATGAAAAAGAAGTTGCCGAGCAAATCAACCAGATAAGGGAAAACAAAACTTTCCTGCCTGGCATTCAAATTAATGAAATTATTTCAGCTACTAACAAAGCAGAAGACACAAAAGGCTCTGACATCTTTGTTTTTGTTGTGCCAACCCAGCATTTAAGCGCGATTGCCAAGCAATTTAGTAAATTTATCAAAGCCGATCAAATCGTTGTGGCTGCCAGCAAAGGTATTGAACAAAAAACACTCAAGCTGCCAACTCAGATACTGGAAGAAGAATTAAAAACAAAAAATATAGCCGCGCTCTCAGGGCCCAACCTTTCAGCGGAGATCGCAAGGGGCCTGCCGGCTGCTGCGGTTGTTGCGGCAGAAAATGAAGCTGTTGCCAAAGCTGTTCAAGAAGTTTTTATGCTGGAGCGCTTCCGCGTTTATGTTAACTCTGATCCGATTGGCGTGCAGCTAGGCGGCGCTTTAAAGAATATTATTGCTATTGCGGCTGGTGCGGCTGATGGGTTTGAACTGGGTAACAATGCCAAATCAAGCCTGATGATCCGTGGAATTGCCGAGATCAGCCGTCTTGGGGCTGCCATGGGAGCAAATCCTAAAACATTTGCCGGCCTGTCGGGCATGGGAGATTTGATTACTACCTGTTCCAGCACCCTATCACGCAATCATTGTGTTGGCGTGCAAATTGCCCAGGGCAAAAAATTACCAGATATTCTAAAAAGCATGAAAAATATTGCTGAGGGAGTTTTCACTTGCAAAGCTGCACTTGATCTGGCTAAAAAACATAAAGTTGAACTGCCGGTAACCAAAGAAGTTTATGAAGTTCTTTATAAAGACAAAAATCCATTGCAGTCAATTAATGATTTGATGACGAGATCTGCTACTAGCGAGTAGGCTCCTTTTTAAGTTCTATTCCATCAAAATAAACAATGCCTGAGTTCGGGGCGCCATAGTCCCCTAAGCGGCATAATATTTTAACTACTTCTTGATCAGCATTAGTTTTACCAGAAACTTCAATCTTCTGCCAGCCAGTTGTGCCAGATAAAACTTCAGTTCTTAAGCCTGTACCTTGAATTTCTAAATATGCACCCCGGACATCCCTTCCTACGTTCTCCGTTCTAACCCAACCTGACAACTTATAAAAAGTATCTGGTTCAACTTCCACTTCCTGTACAAAACGTGAATCAGCCAACCCATCATGTTCTATCCTGGCAGAATAGTTGCCCTGATATTTAACCTTAGAAGTTACTGCATAAGCACAAATAGCCTCTTCATCTTTCCAGGCTTCAACCTGCCACTCCTTAGGTTTATTG
>JAHIUL010000073.1 GCA_018817195.1 Candidatus Margulisiibacteriota bacterium | reverse complement strand
TCTGGGTGAAGCAAGCGATCTCGATCTGCTCTTTTGGAATCCTTATTATCAGATAAAAAAGCAATTGCCTGATGAAAAATCAAAATCACAAGTTTTTGAAGGTTTTCGCTCGTTCTTTAAGATAGCTAAATATTTTGAGCATGATATAGTTAGAACTTTTTCTGCAAAATTTATCCGTGGATTATTTAAGTCTCAAGGGAGAGGTTTTCCTCACTTGAGACTTTTTCTTTATGCCTTTGCCAGTTTGAGGCAACATTTGAGGCATTATCGGAATGTGGCAAGTGTTAACAAATTTCGTTTGGACGGGCAGCTTCCGGTTTCTGAAAAGGTAGCGTTAAGCCAGATTGTGGCAGATGCAGTGTGCACGGCAAGTTACCGTTGCAGGTTGCCAGTTAGGGAAAGTGCTTCTTTGACACCCGGCTTTATAAATAGTTATGTGTATGAGGATGCTGCTGCTGATATTATTCCGGCAATGCTTGAGTTGGTTGTATATAATTTAATTAAGAATGCTTTTAAGGCCATGTTACAAGCGAGAAAAACCACTATTCGTGGTGACTCCTTTAACGCACTGGAGCAAGCAACAAAGGAAACTACTGAATTTGGAGTGTCTGTTTGCCTTAGAAAGGACAGAGAATATAGAAATGTCATGGTTATTGCGGTGGAAGATAATGCAGCTGGCTTTGATTTTAATGCTTTAATTTCAGAAGCAAAACATGTTATTGCTGATCCTAAAAACCAAGAAATTATTAGACAAATGTCAGTTTTTGTGAGGTTAAAGAAATGGGAAGATTCTCCATTTGTATTGCGTACCTTAAGTCTTGGTGAGGTTCTAGATTTGGCTTTTGTGCCAAGAATATCTGGTTTTCATGTTCAACAAATGTCTTCGGGTATTGGCCTGGCTGAGGCAGCTGAGTTTTCGAGTTATTTAGGCATGAAAATATTAGTGACAAATACTTATCAGGGCGGTGCTTTGATCAATCTTATCCTTGGGCCGGAAGAAGATGTTAATCAGGTAATTATGCGTGAACTGGGCCATCGATCATAGCTGCTATTAAAAACATTCTGCCAGTGTGGGGGCCATCTCCGCGGTAGGAGAAGTATTTGTGATTATTGCACTTGGTGCATTCCTTGTTTATCTTAATATTCTCTTCTGGAACACCAGCTTTTAGAAGTTGCTCTTTATTTTCCCTTCTCAAATCCATTGGGTAGCAGCATTTATCAATACACGGGCCTATTTTGACGGTTAAATCTTTTGGATCTGAAGAAAACTCGTCTTTTAGTTTTGTAATTATTTTATGAGTAATTTTCAGCGCTGTTCCTTTACGGCCAGCGTGGACTAAGGCAAGAATTTCTCTTTTAGTATCGTGGATCAAAATGGGGGCGCAGTCTGCTGTTCTAATCATGATTGGTAAGTTTTTTTCTTTAGTTATCAGGGCATCAACTTGAGGGACTTTTTTACCGCGATCTTCTGCGGTGATTACGATGATACCGTTGCCATGGATTTGTTCGGCAGAGGCCAAATCTTTGGGATTGATGTTTAGTTGTTGGCAGATCGAGTCAGCGGAAGTTTGTTTGTCTGAGGAGGAGTAGACTAAAGTCATTATTTAACTACGATGTTAACTAATCTCTTCGGCACCACAATAACTTTCACAATGCTCTTGCCAGCAGTAAAGCTTTTTACTTTGTCAGAGCCTTGGGCCTTTGTTTTAATTTCATCTTCAGGTGCATCTGTTGCAACAGATATCGTATCACGCAGTTTACCATTAACTTGAACAGGAATTGTTAATTCTGACTCTTTAGCCAGTTCAGGATCGTAGCACGGCCATGCTTGCTTATGAATGCTTTCTTTATTGCCGAGATGACGCCAGAGCTCTTCAGTCATGTGCGGGGCGAAGGGGGACAACATTAAAAGCAAATTACGAATTACGAATGACGACCTTGTCCTGAGGGACTTCGGCCCGAAGGAATGACTAATTTCGGAGCTATTATTTTTATGTTCATTATATACATTAACTAGTTCCATCATTTTTGCTATGGCAGTATTAAATGAAAACCTTTCAATATCTTCAGTTACCCCTTTAATTGTCTGATGCGTCTTTTTGAGTAATTGAGATTTGGGATTTGTTTCGGATTTCGGATTTGTGATTTCAGGTTTTTCTGTGGCCAATCTCCAAACCCTATTCAGAAATCTAAACGATCCTTCAACTCCCTGATCCGACCACTCCAACTCTTTCCTCGGCGGTGCAGCAAATAAAATGAACAGTCTGGCAGTATCTGCACCGTACTTTTCTATAATAAGATCAGGATCAACCACATTACCTTTTGATTTGCTCATTTTAGCGCCGTCTTTAACAACCATGCCTTGAGTTAGGAGATTTTTAAAAGGTTCATCTGATGGCAGCAGTTTTTGATCGTATAAAACTTTTGTAAAAAAGCGAGAATAGAGTAAGTGAAGGATCGCGTGTTCTATTCCGCCAATATATTGATCAACAGGCAGCCAATCAACTACTTTGTCTTTGGCAAAAGCTTGTTTTTTATTCTTAGCATCGCAATAACGCATGTAATACCAGGAAGAACAAATAAATGTGTCCATAGTATCTGTTTCCCGCTTGGCTTTGGCTTTACACTTGGGGCATTTAACTTCGACAAATTCTTTGATTTGAGCTAAAGGAGAGGATCCTTTGCCAGTGAATTCAACATTCTTTGGCAATTTAACTGGCAGATCTTTTTCTGGCACAGGCACAGCACCGCATTTTTCGCAGTAAATGATTGGAATAGGTGCGCCCCAGTACCTTTGCCGGGAAATCAACCAATCGCGCAGCTTAAAATTTGTTTTCCACTGGCCAACGCCTTTTTTTGCCAGCCAGTCCCCAATATTATTGTGGCCAATGGCAGATGGCAGCCCATCAAATTCGTCAGAATTGATCATAATTCCTTCATCAACAAATGCTTCTTTCATGGTATTAGAGTCGAATTCGGGAACAGTTGTTGTTATTGGAACACCCATGTTTAGTTCAATAGGATTAGGGTTGATAACTACTTTTATTGGAAGATTGTTGGTTTTAGCAAATTCGAAATCGCGCTGGTCGTGAGCTGGCACCGCCATAACAGCGCCGGTGCCGTATTCCATTAGAACATAGTCAGATATCCAGATGGGAATTTCATCATTGTTGGCGGGGTTAATAGCATAGGCGCCGGTAAAAACACCTTCTTTGCCTGTGCTTTCTTCTCTTTCATGAAGTGTTTTATGTTTTACTTTTTCTTTAAACGCGGCAACATCTTTTTCGTACTTGGTTCCTTTAGTTAGTTT
>JAHIUL010000072.1 GCA_018817195.1 Candidatus Margulisiibacteriota bacterium | reverse complement strand
CACATCATGAATATAGGAGTTGACAGCTCCTTTCACCTCTTCCGATAGGTTGTGATAACGCCGCAGGAACCGGGGAGAGAACTCCTGGGTTATGCCAAGCATATCGTGAAGCACCAGTACCTGCCCGTCTACATTTTTCCCTGCACCAATTCCGATAACCGGTATATTGACCTCTTTTGCCACCTGTTCTCCAAGTTTCGCAGGAATCTTCTCCAGAACGATTGCGAAACATCCTGAATCGGCAAGGATGTGTGCATCCGCCAGAAGTTTGTTTGCTTCCTCTTCGGTTGTTGCTCTAACCACATATGTGCCGAATTTGTGAATGGATTGTGGAGTTAATCCAAGATGCCCCATAACAGGAATTCCTGCTTTAATCATTTTTTTGATCGCTGGAAAATATTCAACGCCCTCAATTTTAACAGCCTCTGCCCCAACCTTGGTTAATTTTATTGCATTTGATAGTGCTTTATCCGCACTTTTCTGATAAGACCCAAACGGCATATCTGCTACAACCATGGCGCGCTCAACCCCACGGGCAACAGCCTGCGTGTGAATAATCATCTCCTGCATAGTAACTGGCAAAGTATTACGATAACCCAGCGCGACGTTCCCCAGCGAGTCGCCCACTAGAATAATATCAACTCCAGCATTATCTAAAATCCTAGCAAAAGGATAATCATAAGCTGTTAACATACAAATCTTTTGATGTTGGGATTTTAAAGTTTGAAGTTTGTTTGTGGTTACTTTTTCCATGGCCGCCAGGACTTGATATTATGAGGAAAATGATCCGTTTTGACCTTTTCCACTTTATAAAGCGAGAAGAGTTTTTCTTCAAGCTGGTCCTTAGTTAAATACCTGGACAGGAAACCGTTTTCCGCCATTGAAATAATGCCTGTTTTATCAGAAACAACGATAATTAACGCATCGGTCAGTTCCGAAATGCCAACTGCGGCGCGATGTCTGGTACCTAATCTCTTATCCAACAATCTACTTTCTGAAAGAGGCAGCAAGCAACTAGCAGCCAAAATTCTGTCTCCCTGCACAATAACAGCCCCATCATGCAGGGGTGATTTGGGGTTAAAAATTGACAATAAAAGTTCAGCAGAAACCATAGCATCAAGACGAACGCCTGATTCAAGGTATTCAGTTAAACCAGTCATTCTCTCAAGCACAATCAAGCCGCCAATTTTACTTTCAGACAATTGCTCAACTGCCCGGACAATGTGCCGCACATAAAAACTGCCATGCGGCGCCGGCGCAAAGCCGAGCGAACCAAGCAGTCGACCGCGGCCAAATCTTTCCAGCGTGCGCCGAAGTTCTGGTTGAAAAAGGACAACTAACATAACAGCAATAACCGCGACAAATTTTTCAAACAGCCAGTTGATTGTATAAAGCCCAAGCGCACGGCCGGCTAAATAAATAAGCAGAACTAAAACAACACCGCGGATTAAAGGTACAGCGCGCGTGCCGCGCAGCCAAAGCAAAACGTAATAAATTAAGACGCTGACAATAATTATGTCAACAACATCAATCAACCGAAAAATTATGCCAAATGGCAAAGTTATTGATAGAGGAATCATAATATTACATCATTAGCGATTAGATCGTCATAAGTTTCGCGTCTGACAATCAAAGTCGCGTTGCGGTCATTGACCAGTACCATGGCAGGCCGACCCACCCGGTTATAATTGGACGCCATGGAATAGCCATAAGATCCAGTACAAAGCACGGCTAGAATATCTCCAACCTCAATCTTAGGCATTTTAATATCTCTGATCAAAATGTCGCCCGACTCACAAAATCGGCCGCCAATTGTAACTTTTTCAACTGGTTTATCATCAGCTTTATTAGCAAGTTTAGCGTCGTATTTTGCCTGATAAAGGATTGGCCGCGGGTTATCAGCCATGCCTCCGTCAACAAGAATATATTTCCTGATCCCAGGAATATTCTTAATTGTGCCAATAGTATATAAAGTGATGCCTGCAGTCCCAACAATTGACCGGCCGGGTTCCAGAATAAGTTTAATATTGTCTTTCCCTTTAAGAGCCTTTGTTATTCTTTCAGCTACAGCCTCAATTTGCGGTGGTTCATCTGATGACAGGTAAGAAATACCAAATCCCCCGCCTAAACTAACTTGTTCTAATTCATATTTTTCTACCAGGCCAAGCAAAAGCTTTAATTCGTCTTCAAATGGTTTAACATCAAATATTTGTGAGCCAATATGGGCATGAATACCAACTAATGATAAAAGTTTTTTCTCCTGAACAGCTTTAACAGCAGCCCCTATTTCATTCTGCGGCACGCCAAATTTTGAATCAATACAACCAGTTTTAATATACTCATGAGTATGAGCCTCAATTCCAGGATTAATTCGCAGCATCACATTTGCCCTAAGCCCGGTTGCCTGGGTAACTTCATCCAGGTTTTGAATCTCCTGCATTGTGTCAACCATAATCTGGCCTACCCCAGCTTCCAGTGCCATTTTTAATTCTGCTATAGTTTTATTATTGCCGTGAAAATAGAATTTCTTTGGATCACAACCGCTTTTTAAGGCTGTGTAAATTTCTCCACCTGAAGAAACGTCCAACCCTAAACCTTCGGATGTTACGACTTTTAAAATACCAGCAGTGCATAAGGCTTTGCAGGCAAAGGCAACCTCAGTATTTTGATGATATTTACGGAAAGAATTGATATAAGATTTACAGCGATTGCGGATAGTCGCCTCGTCCATCACAAACAAAGGCGTACCAAATTCTTTGGCCAGGCCAAGCGTATCACAGCCCCCTATTTCCAGGTGGTTTTGTTTGTTTATTTTGGCAGTATCAGGCAAATTTCTCATGATTTCGATTATAGCATAAATAAAAACTTGAACAAACTGAAATTTTGGCCGATTTTGGACGATATATATACAGCGTAAGTTAAGCTATTAACAAAGGAGTAACAAGATTACCAATGGTTATATCAAGTGCTTATGTGCCTAGACCTGCTAAATTAAGCAGACCAAGAATTACCCCACCAGCTATGGCTCCAATGGTTATTTCCTCTAGAACTGTTACTCTCACAGTCCAACAACTGTTAAGCTTACATACAGTTGAAACAAAAATTGGCCGACTCACATGCAAACAATGGAATGATCATCTTATGGATTATTTCATGCACGCGCGAAACACACCTGGCAATCACGATTTCAACCGCCTGTTCAGCGCTCTCAAAGACATCTTTATTCCAAATCGCAGTAGAGAAAGAATAAGTGGAGAAAGAAGGTCAATGGCAATGCAATTCAGGGCAAAGTTTGCTTCATTTTTGGCCAGGAAATCAATCCTGACCGGGCCTGAAGCAATCGAAGCCGCAGATGTTTTTGTTACACTCAAGGAATTTGCCTTTAAAATTCAGGACCCAAAGGACAGGAAGCTGCCAATTAAACCTCATGTTGTTGAGCTAAATCGAAGAATAAGAATGATCTCTACTAGGGATGAATTGCTGGTAGAAGTTAAATAAT
>JAHIUL010000003.1 GCA_018817195.1 Candidatus Margulisiibacteriota bacterium | reverse complement strand
ACATCTAGCACTGGTAAAGCTCAAGAGTCCTAGGTATAATTAAGGGGTTGAATGGCTAAATGGTCAAATTGTTAAATGGTTAAAAAAATTCGCGTCAGAATCGCCCCCAGCCCGACCGGTAGTCCTCACGTAGGCACCGCCTATACTGCCTTGTTCAACTATATTTTTGCTAAAAAACACAAGGGCGAGTTTATCCTGCGAATTGAGGATACGGATCGCGAACGTTCAACCTTAGAGGCAAACCGCGCTATCCTCCAAGGCCTGGACTGGCTGGGAATTGACTGGGATGAAGGCCCCAATATTGACGGCCCTTATGGCCCTTACTATCAGACCGAACGGCTGAAAATCCACCAAGACTACGCCCAGCAGCTGCTAAAAGAAGGCAAAGCTTATTATTGCTTTTGCACACCTGAAGAGCTGGAGAAAAAAAGAAAAGAGGCGGCAGAACGCAAAGAAGCGCCTCGCTATGACGGCAGATGCCGCAAATTATCTGAAGCAGAAATTAAAAAGCTGGAACAGAGCGGCAAGCCAAAAGTTGTCCGCTTTCTCCTGCCGCCAATTGGCAAAACAATTGTCCATGATATCATCCGCGGCGACGTTGTTTTTCAAAATGAGCTGCTAGATGATTTTGTTATTTTAAAATCAGACGGATTCCCAACTTATAATTTTGCCTGCGTGGTTGATGACCATACCATGGAAATAAGCCACGTAATCAGGGGGGATGACCATTTATCAAACACGCCCAGGCAAATCCTGCTTTACCAGGCTTTTGGCTGGAAAGCGCCCAAGTTTGCCCACCTGCCAATGATCCTGGGCAAAGATAAGGCGCGCATGTCCAAGCGCCACGGGGCTACATCAGTAATTGCTTATAAGGATATCGGTTATCTGCCTGAAGCAGTACTTAACTATATTGCTCGGCTTGGCTGGGGTTATGGAGACCAGGAAATATTTTCGCGCCAGGAATTAATTGACAAGTTTTCCCTCAAAGGCGTGGGTAAAAATCCGGCTGTTTTTGACACCGACAAACTTAACTGGCTAAATGGCAAATACATCAGAGAAATATTGCCGGAAAGACTAATTGATTTGTGTGAACCGCTTTTGCTTGAAGCCTACGGCAAAATTGATTTCAAATACCTGAAAAAAGTTGTGCTTATTTGCCACGATCGCCTGGTCTTAATCCCTGATATTGTGACCTTATCCAAATATTTCTTTACCGACGATTTTGAATACGACCCAGAAGCTGTTGAAAAGCATTTTAAAACTGACTACGCTAAAAAGATCCTGGCATCGCTTAAAGAAAAACTAGCAAAGCTTGACCCATTTACTAAAGATAAGATTGAGCCGATTTTCAAGGACCTGGCTAAAGACCTTGGGGTAAAACTCGGCGTGGTCATTCACCCCTGCCGCCTGGCCTTAACAGGCACGCTCCAATCCCCGCCAATGTATGATGTGGTCGAGGTTTTAGGCAAGCAAAAAGTAAACCAGAGACTAGTTAAAGCTATTGATTCTTTGCCCCGATAAAACCCATTATCTTGTAAATCAACCTGGCAATCATAAAATCTGGAGCACGATTGCCCTTTTGCGGGGAAAACTCTGTTACATCAAAGCCGACAACATTTTTCTGGCGGCAAACCGCTTTCAAAATGTCCAAGGCCTCGTACCATAGTAACCCACCTGGCTCCGGCGTGCCGGTGCTTGGCATAATGGCAGGGTCAAAAGCATCAACATCAAATGTAATATATACATTATTTGATAGTTGAGTTGTAATCTTATCAGCTATTTCTAAATGTTCTGCCCAATGGATTTTGCTCAACTGCCCAGTTTTTTTAGCGAATTCATAGCCTTCTTCAGAAATACTCCTGATGCCAACCTGGACTGCTGGACATATTTCTAATACCCGTCGCATGACGCAAGCATGACTGTCTTTTGCTCCATGATACGTATCGCGCAAATCAGCATGAGCATCAAACTGGAGGACAGATAAGTCTTTATACTTCTCTGCACAAGCCCTAACCACTAACGGCGTAATTGAATGCTCTCCCCCAAGAATTACTGGTACCTTATTATCTGCCAACACACCCGCAACCCGCTTACCCGACAACTCGCCAACCGAAACAGGCCTCCCCGTAAAAATCCCCGCCTCCTCACACGGCTCATGCCACAATTCCTCATCAAAGTTTTCCACGTATTGTGACGCGGAGAGAATGGCGGCTGGGCCATTTTTTGTTCCTTTGCCATATGTAGTTGTAGCTTCATAAGGAACAGGAAGAACAACAAATTTGGCAGCAGCATAATCCACTTCAGCTGGTTTATATTCGAGGAATTGGACCCGATTGGGCTTTAGTTTACTCATTAGACACGAACGTGTTCTAAACGCTCCTGATGAACAATGTCAGTTACTTCGCGCACATTCTGGGGAAATTCTGCGCCGCGGTTTTTCACCATTTCCTGATGGCGACCAGCCTGGAACAAGGAAACCAGTTCATCACGGGCAAAGTTAGTATCGAATTCCTTGCAGGAAAAAATATCAATAAACGCATGGTTGTTTTCCGGGAAAGTATGGATAGAAATATGGGATTCTGAGATTAAAACCACGCCTGAAACACCCCAATTCTTCTTTCCTTTTCCATTATATTGAAAAACATGGGGGGGAGAAATTTTTGTCATGCCAATCTTGTCAGGCAGGTTATCCAGAATATCAAGCACAAAATTCAAATCAGATAATTTTTCCTTGGGACATCCATAGAGGTCAAGCATCAGATGAGGACCAAAACCATATTGTAGATCAGTCAACATTGCTCTTTATTGTAAATTACTTCACAAATTTGTCAAGAGTTTTTGCTTCAGGTACAATAGGCTAACTATGGATTATGACAAACTGCGCCAGCAAATGGTTGACCTCCAAATAATTTCACGAGGAATTTCAGACCCTAGAGTTTTGGATGCTTTTCGCCGCGTCCCCCGCCACATTTTTGTGCCAGAAGATATGCGGGATTCAGCTTATAGTGACTGCGCCCTGCCCATTGGTAATGGCCAAACAATTTCCCAGCCATATATGGTCGCGGCCATGACTGCGCAGCTTAAGTTAAAAGGCAATGAAACAGTTTTAGAAATCGGCACGGGCTCCGGCTATCAAGCAGCTATTTTGTCACAGCTTTGCCAAAGAGTAATAACTATTGAACGGGTCGAGTCGCTCTTAGAAAAAGCTAAAAAAATAATCCAGCAAACCGGCTATAATAACATTAAATTTGTCACTGGTGACGGCACTTTAGGGTATCCGGATTCAGCCCCATACGATGGAATAATTGTTACTGCCGGCTGCCCGCGCATCCCCCAACCGCTGGTTGACCAGCTTAAGGATAAAGGACGCCTAGTTCTGCCGGTTGGCAGCACCTACCAACAGGTTTTAACCACTGTTTTTAAAGCTGGCAATGAAATCTTAACTGAAGAATCAATCCCCTGTGTTTTTGTGCCTTTAATTGGAAAATTCGGCTGGCGTGAGGTTTGACCACCTCTCCAAAATATGCTATTCTTGTAAAGTTTGGAGGAAATCATGGCAGAAGAACTTAAAGCAACAAATATAAACAGCGAAAAAGGCAAAGACGAGTTTTTTGAGGTTGAAGAACTAATCAAAGAAACCTTGGAAGAAAGCAAAACAATTACAAAAAAAGAGCCCCCTGCCCCTGCACCAACACCAGCAGAACAACCGGCTGACAAACCAACACCCATGAAAAAAGAAGAATTCCAAGGCACAAAAATCAGCCAGCCAGCAAAACCAAAAACAACTGTTGCATCTCCCCAAAAACCAGCCACGCCATCCACTTATGAAGCAACTTTTAAAGAATATAAGGCCGACGATATTGTTAAAGGAACTGTGGTCAAAGTTGACCCCAACGGCGTGCTTGTTGATATTAAATATAAAGCCGATGGTCTTATCCCGATTGAGGAACTGTCAACCAGGGGATTCAACTCACCTGAAGAAATTGTTAAGGTTGGCGATGAGATTCATGTTTTTATTGAAAAATTAGAAAGCAAAGAAGGCTATGTCTTACTTTCTAAGAAGCGGGCCGATGAAGAGGTTTGCTGGAAAAGCGCTTTTAATGCCTACAGGAGCAAAGGCGTAATCGAAGGCAAGGTTGTCCAGGTGCTTCAGGGCGGCCTGGTGCTTGACTGCAACGGCTTGCGCGGCTTTATCCCAGCCTCTCAAGTATTAAAGAAAGCCGGAGAAAACCTTGATTCATTCAAAGACAAGACATTGCCGGTTAAAGTAATAGAGATCAACCGCCGACATGGCAAGGTCGTATTGTCGCATAAGTTAGCTGCATCAGCTAAAGAAAAACACATCTCACTAAAATTGCTTGAAGAAATCCAGGTCGGCCAGGTCAGAAAAGGTAAAGTTACCAGCCTTAAAAACTTTGGCGCGTTTGTTGACCTGGGCGGAATTGAAGGTTTAATCCATCTAAGCGAACTTTCCTGGAAACGCGTCAAGCACCCATCAGAGGTTTTAAAAGTTGGCCAGGAACTTGATGTTTTTGTGCTGGGCGTTGATAAAGTGAATAAAAAAATTGCCCTGGGCTTAAAAGAACTACAGCCCGATCCCTGGGTAAATGCCAGCGATGTGTATAAAGCCGGCCAGATAGTAAAAGTAAAGGTGCTGCGGTTTGCCAAATTCGGCGCTTTTGTTGAGCTTGAAAATGGTTTAGAAGGCTTGATCCATAACACTGAACTGGCCAGGCAGCCAGTGCAAAATCCAGCCGACGCAGTCAAAATTGATGATGTTGTAGAGGCAAAAATCCTGCGTGTTCTGCCGGAAGAACAAAAGATCGGCCTGTCGATCAAAGCGGCACAAAGGGAAAAAGAAAGAGAAGAAATAAAGAAATCAACCCCGGCTGAAGACGTGCAAAAAGTCACGATTGCTGACATGATTGCGCAAAAGGAAAAAGAAAAAGCAGAGCGTGAAGCTGAGGAAGGATACGAGGAAGAAGAGGCAGAGGAGCAGGAACAGGCTGAGGCACAGGAGACCAATGAAGAGGCCAAGACAGAAGCAGAAGGAAAGGCCGAGGAGAAGCCGGAAACACCGGCGCAGTAGTTTTGAGTTTCGTAGATAAATTAGATAGGACCTCGCAAAAAAACAATAGCCTGCTGTGTGTGGGACTTGACGTTGATTTAAGCAAGCTGGACAAATCCACTTCTATTTTTGATTTTAACCGCAAGATAATTGATGCCACTTCAGATTTTGTTTGCGCTTTTAAACCTAACAGCGCTTTTTATGAAATGTACGGCACCAAAGGCATTGAAGCTCTTGCGCAAACCATTGAATATATCCAACAAAAAGATATTCCTGTAATCCTTGATGCTAAACGTGGCGACATTGGCAATTCCTCAACAGCTTATGCCAAGGCTGCTTTTGAGTTTCTCAAGGCTGATGCCATAACAGTTGTTCCCTACATGGGTGAAGATTCAATCAAACCTTTTCTTGATTATAAAGACAAAGGCGTATTCATCCTTTGCCTAACTTCAAATCCAGGGTCAAAAGATTTTCAAACACAAAACGATTTATACAAACAAGTTGCCCAAAAAGCTGTTAAATGGAATAAGAATAATAATTGTTGTTTAGTAGTTGGGGCAACCAAACCAGAACAGCTAAAAGAAATCCGCAACATTGCCCGCGACATGCTAATTTTAATTCCCGGCATTGGTGCTCAAGGCGGGGATTTGGGAAAAGTAATTAAAACAGGCGGGAAGAGAATTATTATAAACTCAAGTCGATCAATAATTTACAGTCCTGACCCAAAAGCAGCAGCGCAAAAACTTCGTGACGAGATAAACAATGTCTTATAAAGGTTTACAAGAAAACATCAAACAGCTAAAGACGCCAGCAATTGAAACCTGGGAAAACCAATATTCAGATCGAGACTACAATATTCATCTGGAATTTCCGGAGTTCACTTGTGTCTGCCCTAAAACTGGTTTACCCGACTTTGCCAAGATTATAATTGACTATGTGCCAGACAAGGGTTGCGTTGAATTAAAATCACTTAAAGAATATTTTATTTATTACCGCAACGTTGGAATTTTTCACGAACATTTGACCAATAAAATCCTCGAAGATTTTGTAGCGGCTTGTAAACCCCGCTCAGCTAAGATTGTTGCGGAGATGAATGTGCGCGGCGGGATTAAGACTACGGTTGAGACAAATTATCCTCAATAAGTAGAATCAGCTTGGTTCAAAATCTGCTGTTCCAGCGGCGGTTCGAAGCCAAGGGGATGGACACGCGGGTCATGCAGGGCAATGATAGAAAGAATATCGCTGCTTTCGCCAATTTTTTCTAAAAGCTCTGCCCCCACTGCCCCATGGTGCTTGTGAATATAGTATCTGCGATAGCGGTGATTCTCTTTGCCCTTTTCAGCCAAACGATCGTAATAGTTCGGAAAGAAAAATCTGATAATCACTAGAATGGATTTTGTCCAAATAGAATTTTTTTCCAAAACCTTGCCAATATCGTGGAGAAGCCCAAGTTTGACTAATTTCCTTTTATCTAGCTTTGGATAATTACTTGAGGCATCTAACATTTTACGCGCAACCACAATAGCATGTTTTTTTTCAAACCCAGGCAACTGGTTAAAGAGCGCCATTTCCTGGATATTTAAATGATTGCGGGCAAAAGTCTGGTCAGCTTTGGTGTAGCGGGAAAACATGCCAAAGTAGAATTGTTTTAAACGGTATATTATCTTACCTAGCATCTATGGCTTTGCGCAGCGAAGCAACAAATTTAGAAATCGCAGAAATTTTCTTTTTAGCAATCAAATCAACAATGGCAGAGCCAACAATCACGCCGTCAGCAATTTTGGCAACTTCCGCAGCTTGAACTGGTTTGGAAATACCAAAGCCAACGGCAACTGGCAGAGAAGAATACTTTTTCACTCGGCCAACAAGTTCTTTTAAATCTCCGGCCAGCGCATCGCGCTTCCCTGTAATTCCAGCAACAGAAACTAGATAGATAAAACCAGATGACTTATCAGCAGCTAGTTTTATTCGCTCATCAGTACTCGTTGGGGCAACTAGACAAATTGTCTCGACTGGAGACTGGCGACTGGAGACTGGCGACTCGTCCGGTGGTAGATCGGGAATAATTACGCCATCTACCCCAAGCTTCTCACACTGTGCATAGAATTTATCAACGCCAAACTTAAGGATT
>JAHIUL010000071.1 GCA_018817195.1 Candidatus Margulisiibacteriota bacterium | reverse complement strand
TGGAAGCATTAAATATAACGGAGTCAGTTTATGTTCATGAACACGGCTATGGTGACTGCGGCGCGCAAAGCATGTATTTTGCCGCTTTATGCCGCGCCGTGGGTATTCCTGCCCGTGCACCTGGCGGCAGACAGCTTTTTCCTGTAAACGAAGCCGGCAACGGTGATCACTTTTGGGCGCAGATTTACCTCCCCAATTATGGTTGGATACCGGTGGACACATCAGCTGGTCAGATTGCAAAATATATTTCAGCTTTAACTGAACAAGAACAGCATGATTTTGCTAATTACTTTTTTGGCAACATGGACCCGTTCCGCTTTTTGGTCCAGAAAAATGTTGATATCCCCTTGATCCCAAAACCAGATGGGGCCCTAGCCTTTGCCATGGTGCTGCAGGAACCAACCGCCCTGTGTGAAGAGATGGATGAGAATCCGGGACTCTTCTTTACTGATAACTGGAATTTTATTGTTAAACAGGTTGATTAATTATTCAACGTGCTTTTTATAGGTGGTTGGCCCGTTCTTATAGCCAACTTCATCCAGCCACCACATTGGGTAGCCCACGTCTCTGGCCATGTCCGGCTTATTAACATAGCCGTCATCATATTTTGCAATCAGAAAATCGCCCAACGCCCACCAGTCTTTAACAACTTTATTAGCATTGTTCGTTGAATATTTAGTTATAAACTGTTTGGCCAATTTTGGATCTTTATTGTAAAGCTCCAGAGCCTGCTCGTCTATTTTGGGCAGCACAGCAAACTCTTCCTCTTCAACACCTTTTTGCTTGGCAGTAATATCTTTTATCATATAGGAATATTTTAAGTTAGCCCAGTTTGACACAAAATTAAACGCCCACCAGGCAGTTTCGCGGTCAAAAGTATCCGTGTAGCCGGTTTGATAAACCTTTGGTAAATCAGCTGCACCGGAGTAGAAAGGCACGAAGGCGGTTGTTGCAGCTTTATCAGGGCCAAACCAACAGATGCCGCCAATTGCATCCGGCAGCCAGCCGCGGGCCTGGTTCACAAAAGTATAACCAGCGTAGCGCACAGACAGCGGCCGCTCCCAGGCGCCGATCATTTTACGGTCAGGCGAAGCTACGTCAGGAGATTTGCCGTCATACGGGCCAAAATAGCGTTCTGGCAAACCAAAAGGGCCGGCCGCCATGCCGCGGGTCATATCAAATTCCGTACCTTCATAATGGTCGCGGTAAAGGTTCATTACATCTTGAGCTGACAGCTTATTATCTGGTTTTACTGAAAATGGATATGCCCTGGTAAACCCATCTTCAACCCACGGGCTAAAATTAGCCGAAGGCTTAACCTTGCTCATCACCCGCCAAACGCGGCGCAAAGAATAGTAAGGATGGTTGTATTCTCCCACGCTAATAGCTTCTAACCAATCAAGCTTGCCTTGTTTTGGGTCCCACCAGCCCAAGTCTTCTAAAACCTTAAATAAATCTTCGGAATACATCAGATCAGGATCATCCGGATCAATCTCACGGATGCGAAATTCATTAGCAGCCACAAAGAATTCGTCATCCGGCACCCGTTTGGCCGCCCAGATACCGCCTTCTTGATTGGGCACTGCGCACATTTCCATAACCCAGGCTTCTTTGGTATCGCCAACTAATAAAGTTTCACCAGTTGCGTAATAACCGTGTTCCTTCATCAATTTGCCCATCAAAACAATTGCTTCACGCGCCGTGGTGCATCTTTCCGCAGCCACGCGCGATAATTCTGCGCTGTAAAATATCCTGCCTGCTTCTGGCGTTGGCTGGAACTTGGCTCCGTTAGTGCATTCGCCAAATATTAACTGATGCTCGTTCATCACCGCGTAGTTGCCGTCAAAATAAGCATAGGTGTGAGGCACCTGCTCAATATAACCCAAAGGTTTTGTCTCAGGCCGTGATTTATCAACATAACCAGGCCCGCGGCTTGAGCCAACATAGCGCACATTCGGCCCGCCTAAAGAAGCTGGATCATAATAAACCGGCCGTTTTGATCCTTTATCATGGTCCATAGCCGGAACATAAATTAACCTCTGGTCAAATAATTCATCATCATCAGAATGAGCCACAATAACAGAACCATCAGTTGAGGCATCTTTTCCAACTATCATAGTGGTGCAGGCAGAAATAGGCGAAATAAAAATACTTAAACTAACCAACAAAATAAGTGCTTTTTTCATTTGTTTCCCCCTATGCTGAAAATCCTACATCTTGAGCGCTCCGGATACAAGCCAATTTTATGTTATAATGATTATGTGAAAAAGATCATCAATATAGCTATTATTGCCCACGTTGACCATGGCAAGACTACGCTAACAGACCACCTGCTGCGACAGGGCGGCGCTTTTAGCGAGCGCGAAGAAATCACTGATTTAGTCATGGACTCCAACGAATTGGAGCGCGAACGCGGCATCACTATATTTTCTAAAAACTGCTCGATCCATTATAAGGACTATAAAATTAATATTGTTGACACGCCCGGTCACGCTGATTTTGGCTCAGAAGTTGAACGCGTCTTAAAAATGGTTGACAGCGTGCTGCTGCTGGTTGACGCGCAGGAAGGGCCCATGCCGCAAACTAAATTTGTCCTGGGCAAATCGCTCAACTTAGGCCTGCGGCCAATTGTTGTCATAAATAAAATTGACAAAAAAGCCCAACAGGCTCATAAAGTTATTGACCAGGTTTTCGACCTGTTTGTAAAACTGGACGCAACAGATGAACAGCTTGATTTTCCAATAGTTTTTACAATCTCGCGCGAAGGCATTGCCAAATATAATATGGAGGACAAAGGCAAAGATCTTGGCCCGCTTTTTGAAACAATCTTAAAACATGTCCCGCCCTACCCGGATTTAAGCAGCCAGCCGCTGCAAATCCAGGTAACTAACCTGGCTTATAATGATTATGTCGGCCGGGTCGGTATTGGACGGGTCAACAGCGGCAGCCTTGAAAAAAACTCTGCCATTGTCGTGTGCAAAAGGGATGGATCAATTACTCCGGCAAAAATCAGCAAACTTTCGGTTTTTGAAGGCTTAAAGCAAGTTGAAGTGGGATCTGCAGACTGCGGCGACCTGGTGGCCATTGCCGGCATCCCGGACATAACAATTGGCGAAACCATCTGCGCTGCAGATAACCCAAAACCTTTGCCGCTCTTAAAAATTGATGAGCCAACCCTGACCATGGAATTCCTGGTCAATGATTCTCCATTTGCCGGCCGAGAAGGCAAATATGTGACAACCAGGCACTTAAAAGAACGGCTGGAGCGCGAACTGCAGACTGACGTTGGCCTGCGAGTTGAATCTCTTGGCGCTGTGGAGGGTTTTAAGATTTCCGGCCGGGGAGAACTCCATTTATCTATCCTATTGGAAAAAATGCGGCGCGAAGGTTATGAGATACAGGTATCCCAGCCAAAAGTTATCTTTAAAATTATTAATAATGAAAAAATGGAGCCCATTGAACAGGCCATTATCTCGGTGCCGGACAAATATGCCGGCGTGGTAATTGAAATGCTGGGCAAACGCCGCGGCGAAATGCAGGATATGGTCAGCAAAAACGGCTTAACCAACCTGGTGTTTTTTGTGCCAACCAGGGGGCTGCTTGGCTTTCGGGCTGACTTTATCATGAATACCAAAGGCGAAGGCATCTTGAACCACGCTTTTTACAAGTATGAGCGCTACAAAGGAGAAATCGCCAAACGCCAGAACGGCGTGGTTATCTCAACTGTCAGCGGCAAATCCGCTTCATACGCCCTGAATAACCTGCAGGACCGCTCCCGCATGTTTATCGGACCTGGTATTAATGTTTATGAAGGCATGGTCATCGGAGAAAACGCGCGTTCCCAGGACATGGTGGCTAATCCCTGCAAAGAAAAGAAAAAGACTAATATCCGCGCAGCCGGCGCTGATGAAGGCATCAGGCTGACCCCGCCAATAACCCTGACCCTGGAGCAGGCCCTGGAATTTATTGACGATGATGAGCTGGTTGAGATAACACCGGAAAATATCCGTTTGCGCAAAAGGTTCTTAACAGAAAACGAACGCGGCCGCAAGGAAAAAGAAGCTACACATTAAACCTGAAGCTGAGCACGTCGCCGTCCTCCACCTGATAATCCTTGCCTTTTAAATAATGCTTGCCTAACTCTTTAAGTTTCGCCTCAGACCCGGCGGAAATTAAATCATCATACTTGCACATTTCAGCGCGCACAAAACCTTTTTCAATGTCAGAGTGGATCACAGACCCGGCTTCCGGCGCCAGCGCGCCTTTGCGCAGCGGCCAGGCGCGGACCTCATCTTCTCCAACAGTAAAAAATGAAATCAAACCCAGTCCAGCAAAGGTCAACTGGGTCATCTTATCTATAGCCGGCTCATCAATGCCCATTTCCTTCATAAAGCTCACCCGATCAGTTTGATCAAGGCCGCTGATTTCCTGCTCCAGCTCAACACTTAAACAAACACAGGGCAAAGAAAACTTCTCCCCTATTTGTTTTGTGATTCCCTGGTCTTTGATTTTGTTCTCAGGCACATTAACAACTAAGACGATCGGCTTCATGGTCAAAAACTGATATGTTTTAAGCAATTTAGTCTGTTCATCCGTAAAAGACATTTTCTGCAAAGGTTTTTCTTCTTCCAAAGCTTTTTTGCACTGCTCCATTAAATGTTTTTCTTTTTCATTTTGTTCAGAAAATTTTCTCTTCTGGTCCTTGGCAATAGTTCCCAGCCTTTTTTCCGCCAGCATCAAGTCCTGGATAACTAATTCAGAAATAAAAGAGGCAATATCTGCCTCCGCATTGTCATAACGTGTAACCCAACATAACTCATCAGCATTCTTAATTTGTTTGAAAATACTGAGTTTGGCCGGCCCCTGCAAATTAAAATCAGGCAACAAAAGATATTCGATGCGGGCATAGGTAGATTTTTTGGGATTATACAGCTGGATAAGCCTGGTTACACGGCCGTCTTTAACCTCGCAAATACCAGTTTGCACTTCAAGCGGTTTTTCCTGGATAGTTTGAAGCGCTATGCCGGTTAATAAACTAAATAATTGCTGCTGCCCTGCCTGCGGAGAGCCTAATACTGTTACTTTCATATTACCATCATACCATTTATTGCTTGACTCATCAAAAAAGCAATGGCACAATAGCCCCATCATGCCGTATACAGTAAAAAAAGGCAGAGGCACGCGTCCTTGGAAGATATATAACAAAGAGACGGGAAAGCTTGTTGGAAGTTCGGTTACTAAGAAAAAAGCCGAGGCAAGCGTGCGTGCCCGCCTCGGCGCTTCTCACGGTTGGAAACCAACCGGTAAAAAATCATTCTAACTACGCTGACAGCTTATTGTACAGCCAGGCAACAACTAAACCGCCTACGCCTGCGTCAAAAAAGCCCCATACCCCACCGATTAT
>JAHIUL010000070.1 GCA_018817195.1 Candidatus Margulisiibacteriota bacterium | reverse complement strand
GCCTCTTCTTTGGTTAAAGTGACATAAGCCAAAATTTTATCTTCAACTTTGTCAATTTGACCAAGAACTGCTTCGGTCAATTCAATAGAACTGATTTTTTTATTTATTAATAAACTATGTAATTCGTGGGCTGTTTTATTATGCATTTTTTATTCGTTGATTGGTTGCGCGACTGGAATCGTCAAACGTCTTACGAAAAACGTTTCGAGCTGCTCAACCCCAACCGAACTACTCAATTATTCTTGGAACCTTAAACATCCCATCTTCAATTTCTGGTCCATTGGCCAGGATATCTTCTGTGTTTTCGCAAGGCACGACTTTATCTTCGCGCAGAACATTTTTCATGGGTACAGCATGAGAAGTTGGGTCAGTATTTTTTGTGTCTAGTTTGTTTAGTATCTTAGCGTAGTCAAGAATATCTGATAGTTGTTTAGTAAAGATTTCTTTTTCTTCTTCGGATAAACCTAATCGAGCCAGCCTGGCCACATGTTCTACGTCTTTTTTTGATACTGACATATTATAATTATAACTTATTTCAGCCTAATCTTAAACTGGCCACTGCTGTTAGGTTGAGGTCAGAAGCCTTTTTATCTTTTAAATGATAATACCCCGCGCACCCAACCATGGCTGCGTTATCAGTGCATAAGCTAAGTGGGGGAATTAACACTTTTAGCTTGTTATTTTTTGCCTGGGTTTCCATTTCTTTTCTTAAAGCCGAATTAGCAGAAACGCCGCCGGCCAGAGCAATTGTTTTGCAGTTATATTCTTTAGCAGCGCGGATTGTTTTGGCAACGAGGACATCGACAACGGCTTGTTGGAAACTAGCTGCAATGTTACGGGTTTCGAGTTGCGGGTTACGGGTTACCAGGTTTACCACAGCAGTTTTGATACCACTGAAACTAAAGTCATAACCTTGATCAAGCATTGGTCGGGTGAATTTGATGGCATTTGGGTCGCCCTCTTTGGCTAACTTGTCGATGATAGGGCCGCCTGGGTAACCGAGTTCCAGGAATCGCGCAACTTTGTCAAAAGCTTCACCAGCTGCATCGTCGCGAGTTCGTCCAAGGACTTCATCTTCACCGTGATCTTTTACTAAGACTAACATTGTATGACCACCGGACACCAATAAGCATACAAAAGGAAATTTTCGGTTGCGAGTGACGAGTGACGAGTGACGAGTTTCCAAAAAGTTAGCATAAATATGCGCTTCAAGGTGATTGACGCCAACTAAAGGAATATCTAATGAATAAGCAATTGCTTTGGCTGCGCAAAGGCCAACTAAAAGGGAGCCGACCAATCCGGGACCATAAGTTACGGCTACGGCATCGAGATCTTTAAATTTTACTTTAGCTTTATCCAGAGCCTGTTCAATGATGGGATTGATAACTTCAATGTGTTTACGCGATGCAATTTCCGGCACAATGCCGCCGTATTTTTTGTGAAATTCTACTTGGGTTGCAATAATATTAGATAAAATCTTGCATCCGTCTTTAACAACGGCTGCTGAAGTTTCATCGCAGGAGGTTTCGATAGCCAGAATGTTCATAATTTACTGAAATTATATCAAAAATCGTTTGATAAGTATATGAAAACGATAAGGATTAAACGAAAATTAGATGAGAGGCATTAGCTTAAGACATATTGGCAGATATATTCCTATTTATCCAAGACGCGGGGAAACATACCTTTACCACCTTAATCCATCTTGTTCTTTTCCCGAGCTTAAGGATGGAATAGGGGAACAAATCCTTAAACGCCGAGAGCTTGCCGTTGCCGCCAAACTGATTGGGCAAAAAACAATGGATACTGAACGTAAGATTAGAAGCGGAGATGAGATGGGGGAAGCTGACCAGCTAATGGAAAAAAGACAGGCATCTAAAGAACTCGCACCTCTTAACTTATTAGATGTTTTGAGAAACTCAAAGGGTTATGATCTTTTTGATCAAAGATCTAATGAAATATATAATATTGTTGTTCAACCAACGGATGCTGTATCTCTTTATAAGCTGTTAGACCAAAATAGGATAAAAAAGTTATGGCAAGGATTTGAGTCCTATGAAGATATTCAAAGAGCCCAAAATGCATTGAGTGTGGACATTTTGCTAGAAGCATTTGACTTGTTAGATATTGATACTCGAGCTGATTTTTGGCTGGTTTTAGAGGATAAAGAAACCAAAGAACGATTATTGGAAAAATTGGACGGGCAAAGCCGGATAAGATTGCTTGGAGTAATAATTTGGCATTTGTGGAAAAATAATTCTGTTAAAAGTTCTTTAGAAGACCATTTTCGTGAGTATTTTAAGAGCG
>JAHIUL010000069.1 GCA_018817195.1 Candidatus Margulisiibacteriota bacterium | reverse complement strand
TTACTTCAGCCATGATGTTTTCAGGTGTTGTTTTCAAGCCTGCTGCAGCTAATTTAGCGTACTCATTTTGCACAAACTGGTCTTTTGACTGGCTTAAGGCTGCGGCAACTTCTTTTAATGCTTTGGCCCGGGCTTCGATTTCATTTAAGTTGTATCTGGAGAAGATGCGCTTGATTTTAAACTCCAGAAAGGGCAGGCTAGAGTCCAATATCTTCTTAAATGCTTCAATTCCGTGCTTGATAATGATCTCATCAGGATCTTTACCGCCGGTTAAATTAGCTACTTTTACTTTTAAGCCCTGGTTACGCATCAGTTCAACTGACCGTTCAGCAGCAAGTCCGCCGGCAACATCAGCATCAAAGGCCAGTACTATTGTATCGCAGTGCCTGGCTAATAACTTGCATTGGTAAATTGTCAAGGCTGTGCCCATGCTGGCGACAATATTATTTATCCCGCCTTGAAAGGGGGTAATTAAGTCAAAATTGCCTTCAACCAGGACTGCGGTGCGGTTTTTCTTTATTTCATTTTTTGTCAGATGCAGACCAAATAATGTTTCACCTTTATGGTAAATTGGCGTGTCAGGTGAATTTAGGTACTTTGGGTTATCTTCGCCCAAAGTCCTTCCGCCAAAAGCAACTACCTGGCCGCGGTGGTTGGCTATGGGAAAAATCAGCCGGTTCCTGAAGCGGTCGTAATAGCCGCTTGAGTTTTCACGCCTTAAAATTAAACCTGATTTAACAATATTTTCAGGGGCTGCGCCTTTGGCAACCAAATGTTTAAATAAATTGTCCCACCCAGGCAGGGCAAAGCCTAAACCAAATTGTTTTATTGTTGTATCAGAAATATTTCTTTGTCTTAAATATTCTTGCACACCCTTGGCCGCTGGGCTCTTAAGGTTGTCTGCAAAGTGCTGGGCTGCTAAGGTCATAATTTGAAAATATTTGTCTTTATCGCTTTTTGTTGGACCGCGATTTGCTGTTTTTGGCACAGCCACGCCGACTTTGCTGCCCAGCTCGGAAACAGCTTCAGTAAAACTAATGTTCTCTATTTTCATCAGGAAAGCAAAAGCATTACCGCCTTCGCCGCAGCCAAAACAGTGGAAGATTTGCTTTTCCGGAGAAACAGTAAATGACGGGTCTTTTTCTGAATGGAAAGGGCATGAGCCAAGATAATTTTTACCGCGCTTTTTTAAAGGTACGTATTCAGACACGACCTTAACAATATCTGCCTTATTTCTAATATCTTCTATTAGTTGTGATGGGATCATAAGTTATTTTACAGCGCGCCATTCATCCGGCACAAAGAGTTGTTCAAACTTGGCAATGGCATAGCGGTCTGTCATGCCAGCAATGAAGTCAACTGTATGTTGGACCTGGTCGTCTTTGCTTTTGTTCCCTTTTTGGAAGTCGATATCATAATGATAGTGCCGGAACAGCTGGCGCATGAGGGTGGGAACTTTCTTTTCCTCTTTTTTAGCAGCTGGATTAATATAAACATTTTCATACATAAAATCATAAAGCCCATCCATGGCTTTTTGCACAGCCGGGCTCATTTTTATTTTGGGCTTGCCGCGGGAATGTTTCACAATGTCGCTGACAATTATATCAAGGGTGTTTTTGCCCAAAACCTTCATGTGTTTGCGCGGCAGCTGTTTTTCCTTGAGTACCCCGGCCCTAATTGCGTCCTCAATGTCGTGGCGCAAATAAGCAATCCTATCGGCTAACCTGACGATGCAGCCTTCCAAGGTCTTTGGCCAGGGATCGTCCGGGGTATGGTTTTTAATGCCGTCAATAACTTCAAGGCAAAGATTTAAACCCTTGCCGTCTTTTTCCAGTACGGTAACCACCCGCACGCTCTGGTCATTGTGGTAAAACCTGCGGCCGTAATTCTCGCTCAGAATATCATCTAAAACATGTTCGCCAGCATGGCCAAATGGAGTGTGACCCAAGTCATGAGCCAGGGCAATGGCTTCAGTTAAGTCTTCGTTTAGCTTTAAAGCTCTGGCAATGGTGCGCCCAATTTGCGCAACTTCAATAGTGTGTGTCAGTCGAGTACGATAATGGTCTTCAACCGGCGAGAGAAACACCTGGGTTTTGTGTTTTAGCCGGCGGAAAGATTTGCAGTGGATAATCTTATCCCTGTCCCGCTGAAAAGCAGTCCTTAAAGGACACTCCTTCTCTGTCTTTTCCCTTCCCTGGCTTTTGGAAGATAGGGCAGCGTAGATAGAGAGAAATTTTCTTTCCCTCTCCTCAATTTCTTTGCGGATTATCACTCGCTTATATCACCCGGCTTATTTTTTTGATTTTAAAACTGCCTGAGCAGCTGCTAATCTGGCGATTGGCACGCGATAAGGAGAACAGCTGACGTAATTTAAGCCAACCCTGTGGCAGAACTCAACTGAAGATGGTTCACCGCCGTGTTCGCCGCAGATGCCGACTTTTAAGTCTTTGCGAGTCTGGCGTCCCTTTTTAGTTGCTATTTCAACTAATTGGCCGACACCTGTTTGATCCAGAACTTGGAATGGGTCAGCTTTTAGAATTCCCATGTCAACATATGCTGGCAGGAATTTGCCGGAATCATCGCGCGACAGACCCATAGTCATCTGGGTTAAGTCATTGGTGCCAAATGAGAAAAATTCAGCAACCTCAGCAATCTTGTCTGCTGTTAAAGCCGCTCGCGGAATTTCAATCATTGTGCCAACCATATATTTAACTTTAGTCTTGGCCTTTTTGATGGTTTCTTCAGCTACCCGGCGGATAATATCAGTCTGGTTTTGCAGCTCTTTTACTTCGCCAACCAGTGGGACCATTATTTCCGGCTTAACATCAACGCCCTGTTTTTTTAACTCGCAAGCTGCTTCCATAATAGCTCGGGCTTGCATTTCTGTAATTTCTGGATAAATAATCCCCAGGCGGCAGCCGCGATGGCCAAGCATTGGGTTAAACTCGTGCAGCGAGTTTATTTTTTGTTTGATCTTTTCCAGGCTTACTCCCATTTCATCTGCCATTTCCTGCTGTTGCGCTTCCTCATGCGGCACGAACTCATGGAGTGGGGGATCCAGTAAACGAATGGTTACGGGCAGGCCTTTCATGGCTTTAAAAATACCGATAAAATCACCTTTTTGCATGGGCAAAAGTTTAGCTAATGCTTTTCTTCTGCCTTCAAGGTTATCTGCCAGAATCATCTCGCGCACTGCTTTAATCCTGTCGCCTTCAAAGAACATATGTTCTGTGCGGCAGAGGCCGATCCCTTCTGCTCCAAAGTCGCGGGCAACTTGAGAATCCTTGGGTGTGTCTGCGTTGGTGCGTACCCCAAGTGTCCTGTATTTATCTGCCCATTTCATAACTGTACCAAAATTACCCGAAAGCTCTGGTTTAATTGTCGGTACCAAACCTTTCATTACCTCTCCGCTGCTGCCGTCAAGGGAGATCCAATCGCCTTCTTTAACCGCGGTTTTACCGACTTTGAACTGTTTGTCTTTATAGCTGATGTCGATTGCGCCGCAGCCAGCAACACAGCATTTACCCATACCGCGGGCCACAACCGCAGCGTGGGACGTCATGCCGCCTTTAGCGGTCAGAATACCTTGGGCAGCGTGCATACCGCCGATATCTTCAGGGGAAGTTTCAATTCTAACTAGAATAACTTTTTTGCCTTCAGCTGCTAAAGATTCAGCGTCATCAGCGTGAAAAACTGCCTGGCCAGTGGCAGCGCCGGGGGAGGCGGGCAGACCCTTGGCAATAACTTCTTTTTCTGCTTTTGGATCAAACATTGGATGAAGCAGTTGGTCGAGTTGGTCAGCTCCGATACGCAGCACTGCTGTTTTTTCGTCAATTAACTTTTCATTAACCATGTCGCAGGCAATTTTAATAGCTGCGGCAGCTGTTCTTTTGCCTGTCCTGGTCTGCAGCATCCAGAGTTTGCCTTTTTGAATGGTGAATTCAATGTCCTGCATATCAGTGTAGTGTTTTTCCAGCTTCTTATAAATTGCTTCTAAGGTTTTGTAAGGTTTTGGCATAATCTCTTCCAGGGTTTTTTGCTCTTTAGATGATTTAGTAGAGGTGTTGATTGGTTGGGGTGTGCGAATCCCAGCTACAACGTCTTCACCCTGTGCATTGATTAAATATTCCCCATAAAATTTTCTCTCACCAGTGGCAGGGTTGCGAGTAAAGGCAACTCCAGTTCCTGAATCATCGCCCATGTTGCCGTATACCATTGATTGAACATTGACAGCTGTTCCCCAATCATGAGGAATTTTGTTAATGTTGCGGTATTTAATGGCGCGGTCAGCATTCCATGAACCAAAAACCGCTTCGATTGCTCCCCAGAGCTGTTTCCAGGGATCTTCTGGGAAATCAATACCTTTTCTTTCTTTGATCGCAGCTTTAAAGCGTTTAACTAGTTCTTTTAAGTCATCTACCTCTAATTCTACGTCAGACTTAACACCAGCTTCTTTTTTAACTTCATCCATAATTTCTTCAAATGGATCGATATCAGTTTTTGTTCTAGGTTTAAGATCGAGCACTACGTCGCCGTACATTTGCACAAAGCGGCGATAGGCGTCCCAGGCAAAACGGTCATTGCCAGATTGGGCGGCTAAACCAAGAACGGTTTTATCGTTTAAGCCTAGGTTTAATACTGTGTCCATCATGCCTGGCATGGAGATGCGGGCGCCTGATCTAACTGAGACGAGCAGAGGATTATCTTCGTCCCCAAACTTTGCACCCATCACTTTTTCAATATGAGTCATGCTGGTTTTTATTTGGGCGTTTAGTTCCTTAGGATAGTTGCGGTTCATTTTGTAATAAACCGTACACATTTCTGTGGTTATAGTGAAGCCTGCCGGAACCGGGATTCCTATATTGCTCATTTCTGCCAGGTTTGCGCCTTTGCCTCCTAACAGATTTTTCATGTCTGACTTGCCGTCTGCTTTGCCGCCCCCAAAATTATAAACATACTTCTTTGCCTTCCCCGCTGTCTTTTTCTCTGCTTTTTTAACTTTCTTAGCCATTTTATTATTCCCCTTTCTTATTTATGGTGGAGCTGATGGGATTTGAACCCACGACCTCTTGACTGCCAGTCAAGCACT
>JAHIUL010000068.1 GCA_018817195.1 Candidatus Margulisiibacteriota bacterium | reverse complement strand
GCTGCATCAACAATTGATGATAATGGATTGCCAGTCAAGTCAACAGAAACTAATGGCTCTTCTGTGTAGCCAAGAATACCTTTTAGTTTGCCTTCAGCTGCTTTTTTAATCTCTGCATTTACTTCTTTGGCACTGGCTGGTTTAGCTAATTCAAACACAACGTCAACCACAGAAACATCCGGGGTTGGCACGCGCATAGCAAAACCATTTAACTTACCTTTTAACTCTGGAATAACTAAACCAACAGCTTTAGCGGCACCAGTAGTTGTTGGGATAATTGACATTGCTGCAGCGCGGGCCCGGCGCAAGTCAGAATGAGGTAAATCAAGAATTCTTTGGTCATTGGTATAAGAGTGAACAGTGGTCATTAAGCCTTTTTTAACGCCAAAAGCATCGTTGATAACCTTGGTAAATGGAGCTAAACAGTTTGTAGTACATGAAGCATTGGAAACCACGTGATCTTTTGCAGGATCATATTTATCATCATTAACACCCATAACAAAAGTAGGAATAGCTCCCTTGGCAGGGGCAGAGATAATAACCTTTTTGGCCCCTGCAGTTAAGTGTTTACCAGCTGTTTCAGCATCGCGGAATAAACCTGTGCATTCAAAAACAATCTGAACACCCAAATCTTTCCAGGGAAGTTTTGCCGGATCTTTTTCTGACAAAACCTTAATTTTTTTGCCGCCTACAACAATTGAATCGCCTTCAACCTTAACATCTTCTTTTAACACTCCATGGATGGAGTCATATTTCATAAGATGAGCTAAAGTCTTTGCGTCAGTCAAATCATTAACTGCCACAAATTCTATTTCCTTATCACCGCTGCATAACGCTGCCCTAACTACATTCCTGCCAATCCTGCCAAAACCATTAATCCCAACCTTAATCGCCATTTTTATTCCTCCTTGCCCTGAGCGACTCTAAGGAGTCGAAGGGCTCAAATTTATTATTTTTTCTCAAAGCGAAAAGAAATTATAACATTATTACATAAGATTCGCAAGCATGTTATAATCTAAATATGGACGAGAATATCTCCTGGAAAATAGTCTATATCGCCTGTATTTTTTCCCTGGTAATCCTTGGGTTGGCTTATTTTTTAATCTCCCCCAAAGAATCACCTTATTTTACCACTGAAAAGATGCAAAAAATCGCGGAGTTCAAAAACACCCGTGTTTCCGGCCGCAAAGAAGGCAAAAAAGTCTGGGAATTGTTGGCTGACGAAGGCTGGACCGACAAAGACAGGATTGCCACATTTCTGAATCGCGTTAAACAGGGCAAGATTTACAGGGACGAAAAACTTATTGTCGCTGACTTAACAGCCCCTCGCGCCAAGGCATTCCGCCACTCGGAAATTGTCGAGGCTTTTGGCCCAGGCATTAAGGCTTATCTTGAACTCGGGCGCCTGTCAAAAAATCCCGACCGCCCAAAAAGTGAATGGACAAGGATGACAGCCAATTATCTCAAATACATTCCCAAGGAAAAACGCTCCATTATGCAGGGAGACATTGAATTACACCAAAAAAATCAGTCAATTTATGCCCAGGACATTTCAATTGATTATGACCGATCAGTTGCTGACATCTCAAATAATGTAAAAGTTGTAAGGCTTGACGGCTACCTAACAGCTAATTTCCTACAATATTATAGTGATGAAGAACGGTTTGAAGCTGATGGACACGTTTACCTTAATTTGACTGAAGTAGATATTAAAACTGAAATCAAATCACAACACGCTTCACTCTACACTGATATTGCCAAAGATATTAATATTTCCGGCAATGTGGAAGCTGTCCAAGGCAAAAAATATGCAGTTGCCCAAAACGGTATTTATTCACAGCAAAAAAAGGAATTAGACCTAAAAGGCGAAGTTAAAACCATTTTTGAAAAAGCCAAAGCAATCCTAAAAGAAGATACCAGCAAAAAATTAAAAAGCGAAGAAGGCCGCAAAATTTTAGAAGAAAAAACCATATTAACTGCTGACGAACTTATTTTTTCAACTGAAACTGGCGATGCGCAGGCTCGAGGCTCAGTTGAGGTAACGCAGAAAAACCGGGAAGCCAGGGCGGATTGGGCTGTTTATAACGAAAGAGAAGAAAGCATCCTATTAACCGGCAATGTTTTCATGAAAAAAATAAATGCAACGCCAGAGGCTGAAGAAGAATGGGTCAAAGCTAAACAGGTTGCCATTTCGGTCAAAGATGAGACATTTGAAGCCAGCGGCTCAGTTGACGCTGTTTTTAAGCTCTAAAATATAATTTTGTGCTGCCGCATGGCAATACTTTGCAGGATACCAATGGCAATCAGGTTCATTAATAATGAAGAACCGCCAAAACTGACAAAAGGCAAAGGCATACCAACTACCGGCAAAAGCCCAAGAGTCATACCGATGTTGGCAAAAATATGAAAAGCCATCATAACTGCAATGCCGGTGGCTAAAATACTGCCAAAAGAATCATCCGCGTCACGCGCAATTACCAAAGCCCGCCAAACAACAACCGCAAACAGAGCTAATACAATAATTGCTCCGATAAAACCAAACTCCTCGCCTATCACAGAAAAAATAAAATCAGAATGTTGTTCTGGGATAAACTGGAGTTGGGTCTGGGATCCCTGCAAAAACCCGGTGCCAAAAAATCCGCCAGAGCCTATCGCAATCTTTGACTGTAAACTATGATATCCTGCCCCATGCAGATCTAAACCCGGATTAATAAAAGAAAGGATGCGCTGCTGCTGGTAAGTTTTCAGCATGCCCCAAATAAACGGCAAAGCAATCCCAACTGCGATATTTAACCCAAGGATCATCAACCAGTCAGTAAAAGAAGCCCGTTTTAAAAATAAAATTATCATCAAGACTACAAGATAGGCTAACCAAAGAAAGATAAACGGCCGAAGCAGCGCGGAAATCATCGGTGTAACCAAAATAACCAACAACTTACCGGAAGCTTCGGTCGAAGCTAACATACCAATAAGCATAAAAATAAAAACTAAGGCAGTCCCTAAATCTGGCTGTTTAAAAATTAACAGGAATGGAATACCAACCAGTCCTAAAAGAAAAACAGCATCTTTAAAACTAGATATTTTCTTTTTAGCCGAAAAAAAAGCAGCCAGAGAAATCACCATGATTATTTTTGAAAGTTCTGAGGGTTGGAAAGAAAAAGAACCAATTTGAAACCAGCGCTGTGTAGCCTGGCCCCCTGTATCAACAAAAAGGATTAAAGCCAGCAGGCCAACCATGCCCAAATAAAAAACCGGAGCCAGCTTCTTTAAATAGTTATAGTCAAAATAAGCAAAAACTGCCAATCCCAGGCCGCCGATTAATAAAGAAAATAACTGGCGCTTAACGAAAAAGAAGGCATCTGCATTGAGCTTGATTTGCATTGAGTAGGTAGTACTAAAAATCGCTAAAAGACCAATGACAACTAAAGCGCTTACAGCGCCCCAGAGGTAAACATCAGAGACCTTAAGCATCCTAAAATTTATCATTTGGCCAGCTCAATTGCAGTAAGCAAAGCTGTGGCTTTGTTTACAGTTTCATGGTATTCCATGGTTGGATCAGAATCCGCCACTAAACCAGCGCCTGCCTGGACATAAGCTTTTTTGCCCTTAAAAATTACTGTGCGGATTGTAATACAGGTGTCCATCTCTCCGGAAAAACCAAAATAGCCAACACAGCCAGCATACGGCCCACGCTTAACATTTTCCAGCTCATCAATAATTTCCATGGCCCGCACCTTGGGAGCGCCGGAAACAGTACCGGCCGGAAAAGTCGCGGCTAATAGATCAACAGCATCCTTATCTTTTTTTAATTTACCGGAAACGTTACTGACAATGTGCATAACATGTGAGTACCGTTCAATTACCATCTTTTCTGTCAGTTTTACCGTGTTAAAATCACAAACCCTACCTAAATCATTCCTGCCCAAATCAACCAGCATGATATGCTCTGCCCGTTCTTTTTCTGAGGCTAATAATTCTTCTGCTAACCTCTGATCTTCTGCCTGATCTTTCCCCCTGGGTTTTGTTCCTGCTATTGGCCTAACAGTTGCTTCTCCATCTTCCAGCCGAACCATAACCTCAGGGGATGAGCCAACTATTTTGACACTGCCAAATTTTAAGTAATACATATAAGGAGATGGATTTATTTTACGCAGCACGCGGTAAACATTTAAAGGATCGCCCTCGTAGGAAGTTTCAAATCTCTGGGAGAGCACAACTTGAATAATATCCCCTGCTCTGATGTATTCTTTTGACTTTTTAACAACAGTTTCATAATCTGCCTGCGTCATATTAGATTTAAACTTTGATAATTCAACAGGCTTGTCAGCTAACGGATCAAGTTTTAGCCGAACCTTTAACTTGTGTTCTATTTCATCTATTTGTTTACAGGCTTTCTCATAAGCTTTTTTAGGATCGCCTTTGACATTAGCATTTGAAATAATAAAGATCTTCTTTTTTATGTGGTCAAAAGCAATCACAGCCCCGGTTAACAGGAAAAGCATTAAAGGCAGTTTCATGTCATCCGGGTTTTTGTCCGGAATATCCTCCACCTGGCGCACCACATCATAGCTGACGTAGCCAACCAGACCGCCATGGAAACGGGGCAAGCCAGGAACATTAACCGCCTGATATTTGGAGATTAACTTGCGGATATCTTTAAGTGATTTTAAAGAATGTAAATCTTTTTTTGACCCGGTTGCGAGAAACGAGTATCTAGCAATCTTTTCTTCGCCTTCAATTGATTCCAGCAAAAACGAATATTCGCCTTCGATCTTCTTAAAAGCGGAAACAGGCGTTTCCCGGCCAATCTCCATTTCCCTGTAAACTGGAATAAGATTGCCCTGTTTTGCTAACTTTATAAATTCTTGTTTATTTGGGTTATACATTATCTTATTCGCCACTAAGACACTAAGGCACGAAGGGAATTTCTTAGTGACTTCGTGTCTTGGTGGCTATTTTTCTCTTTTAATAACGTAACTCGCAATTTCTCTTAGAAACATAGCTTTATTTCCAAATATATTCAAAGCTTTAATAGCCTTTTTTCTCTCAATCTCAGCCATTTTTTTTGATTTTTCCACTCCCATAAGATAAGGAAATCCCTTCTTTAAATCAGCTTTGACCGGTTTGCCCAGTTGCTTTTTTGTTGAAGTAACATCCAGTATATCATCGGCTATTTGAAAGGCAAGACCAAGGTGTCCGGCATACTGGGTCAAAGCCCTTAACTGATTGGAGCTTGCCTTAAGCTGGAGAGCTGAGGCGCGCACGCAGGCAATTAATAAAGCGGCAGTTTTATTCTGGTGGATGGTCTTTAACTGTTTAAGATTAACTTTCTTTCCTTCAGACTCAATGTCCATAACCTGGCCAACAACTACTTTCATCAAAGCATCAGCAATTTCTGAAACAACCAAAGGATTTTTTGTTTCTTTAGCAAGTACATCAAACGCTAATGTATTCAAAGCATCGCCAGCCAGTATTGCAGTAGCTTCATCAAACTTTTTATGGCAGGTTAATTTGCCTCTGCGATAATTGCTATTATCCATTGCCGGCAAATCATCGTGGATTAAAGTAAATGTATGCAGCATTTCAATGGCACAAGCAATTGGCAGAACTTTCTTATAATTTTTACCGAGGGCTTTGGCAGTTAACAAACAAAGGATTGGACGAAATCTTTTCCCTCCCGCAAAAACAGAATATCGCATTGCCTTAGCTAACTTCCCCTTTTTAGGAAGGTACTTTTTTAATTCCTTATTAATAACATTCCTTAATTCGTCACCTCGTGCTGAGCACTTCAGTGCGAAGCATTCGTCATTTGTCATTGTCTTACAGTAATTCCCTTATCCACCAAAAAATCTTTAATATCTTTGACAGTCAATTCCTTATAATGCAACAAAGACGCCAGCAAGGCAGCGTCAGCCTTGCCTTTAATAAATGCTTCGTAAACATGCTCAACAGTGCCTGCTCCGCCTGAAGCAATCACCGGGATTTCCACAGCGTCAGCAATGGCTTTGGTCAGGTCCAGTTCATAACCATCTTTGGTGCCATCTCGGTCCATGCTGGTCAACAAAATTTCTCCTGCGCCAAGTGACTCAACCTTCTTCGCCCATTCAACTGCATCAATCCCAGTCGGCGTCCTACCCCCATGAGTATAAACTTCCCACTTTTGTTTACCAGTTTTCTTCGCATCAATAGCAACTACAACACACTGGCTGCCAAACTTAGCCGCGCCATTTTTAACCAAATTTGGATCAGCCACAGCTGCGGTGTTAACGGAAATTTTATCAGCGCCGGCAGCTAACAGCTTGCGCATTGTCTCAACATCATTGATCCCGCCGCCAACAGTAAACGGGATATAAATCTTTTCCGCCACTCGCCTGACCACTTCATGCATAATATATCTTTTATCCGATGAGGCTGTGATATCAAGGAAAACTAATTCATCTGCGCCTTCTTTATCATAGTAAGCCGCCAGCTCAACCGGATCGCCGGCATCTTTTAAATTAACAAATTTTGTCCCTTTAACTACTCTACCTTCTGTCACATCCAAACATGGAATGATCCGCTTAGCTAACATTTGTAACCCTCGCTTTTTAACAGCCTTTTCTTAGCTGCCAGTCCCCCGACAAAACCGCCTAAACCATTTTTAGCAACAACCCGGTGGCACGGCACAACGATGGGAAAAGGATTCTTATTTAAAGCATTCCCAACTGCCCTGGCTGCGCCTGGCTGGCCAATCTTTTTTGCTACCCAGCCATAGGTCCTGACTTCTCCCTTTGGGATTAATTTGACAGCTTCATAGACCTTCTGGCTAAATTCTGTCAATTCCTTCATTTTTTTGCAAGTAGATATTTATCAATTTTGGCTAAAGAAGTATTTACAACATGTTTTTCAGTCAACCCAGCTTCTTTAATCAACTTAAGGGCTTCATCAAATTTACCCAGCATAGTAGAAAAATGGGCATCGGTGGTTAAAATGACTTTCCAATCCTGGCGTTTTATTTCTCTAGCAAAAGCCAAACATCTATCCCAACTGCCTGCTCGACTCGTTGGAGAACTATTATTTATCTCTAAAATAACACCTTTTTCTTTGGCAGCGGCAACTGTTTGCTCAACATTGATCGGATACATGGGATTGCCAGGATGCGCTATGACATTTACATGAGGATTTTTTAGGGTCTTAAGCAAAACTTTTGTGTTGCCTTCTTCTCCTAAATTTTCATAACCACAGCGCGGATGCATGGCTACAATAACAATATCTAAGCGCTCTAAAGCATCATCTGGCAAATCTAATTTACCTTCATTATTAATTATATTAGCTTCAACTCCCCGGTAAATCCTTATGCCTTGATGCTTTTCCGGAATCATCTTTAAATTAAAAAAATGGTACCAGTGCGGACCGCCCGGCATGGCCGGGCCATGGTCAGTAATAGCAATTGCTTTTAAACCAATCTTTTTTGCTTGCGCAACATATTCTTCAACCGTAGAATAAGCATGGCCGGAAGAAATAGTGTGGATGTGGAGATCAGCGACTAATTTCATTGGTCCTTGGTCAAAGCTTCAATTTCTGCGTCAGAAATATCAAAGTTGGCGTGGACCTTTTGCACATCATCGTGATCTTCCAGCTTGGCAACTAATGCCATAACTTTTTTGGCCTCATCGCCTGAAACTTTTACAGTAGTTGAAGGCACCATGGTAACTTCAGCGTTTTCCGGGGTAAACCCTTTTGATTTAAGCGCATCCCTTACTTTTTCAAAATTTTCCGGTGAAGTGACTATTTCAATTGTACTTTCTTCTGAGATAATATCATCTGCGCCGGCATCAATTGCGGTCATGGCCAATGAATCTTCATCAATGCCTTTTTTTTCAAAAACAATACTGCCCTTATTGCTAAACATATAAGAAACGCAGCCAGTTGCCCCCAGGTTGCCGCCGTTCTTTTCAAAAATACTGCGGATCTCGCCAGCTGACCTGTTGCGGTTATCAGTCATAACTTCAACCATCATAGCAACGCCTGCCGGAGCATAACCTTCGTAAACCAGCTCTTCCATGGCTTCCGCGCCGCCGCCAACGCCTTTATCAATTGCCCGTTTAATATTGTCATTAGGCATATTAGCCTCTTTGGCGCGGTCAACGGCTAAACGCAAGCGGGGGTTGCCGTCAGCATCTCCGCCGCCGATTTTAGCAGCAGTGGTAATTTCTTTGATTAATTTAGTAAAAACTTTGCCGCGCGCAGCGTCAGTTTTCGCTTTCTTATGCTTAATTGTTGACCATTTGGAATGCCCTGACATAACTAATAGATTTTAGCACAAATAATTAGCTACTGAAAGCAATTTCATATCCACACGCTGATGTATCGCTGGATTATGATTTTCGCAGGATTTCGCGGAGGTCGAATCACGGAATTTATCACGGATTGCTCGCGGATGCGCGGATATCATTTAAATAGTATCCGGTGAAATCCAGCGAAAAATCCGTGACACATCCGCGATAACGATTCAGGGAGATCCTGCGAAAATCATCTTCCGTGATAAATCCGCGTTAAGTAAGGACTTTGTCAAAAGCTTTCATATATAATGAAATATATTTCTTAGCCGAGTCAGCCCAGGAATAATCGTACATCATCATCTCTTGTTGCCTGCGCTGCCAGATTGGTTTATTTTGAAATTCTTTAATCGCTTTCTTAAGAGCAACAATCACGTCCTGGCCAAACTCAACCGGCAATGTACCGTATTTATAAGCAATTAACTGGTCCATATAAGCCAACTTATCATTTGCAGGAATTAAAAATATATCCGCACCAGCAAAGGCCAAATTAGGATTAATTTTAGCCAGCATAATTACCTGGCAACCAAGAGCTTTCATTTCTTCTACTAACTCATCTGAGCAAGAACGAACTGCAACCAAAGGAACAGACTCATCAACTGCCGAACCAGCTCTCTCTTGCAAAGCTTTTTTGTTTATAGCTTTCAAAGACAAAGTATTTTTGTTATAGCGTCTGGCAATATTTGTGTCTTTTGCTGGGTTCCAGATATCATAGTCAATACCATCAATAACAGCGCTGGTAACATCAGCAGACTCAACAGCAAATTTAACTGAGTCTAGCTGAGCATAAGCATCATCAATAGTAAATACAACCGCTGTGTGCTTAAAAGATGGATCAAGTTCACGTTGTTGCCTGATAAATTGCACAATTGGTGGAGATTGCGGACCATAACAATGGACAATATTCGGCAGCCAGTCATTCTCTTTAATAAATGGGGTAATTGCTTCACAACGCGGCTCAAGAATACGGATATCGTGGCCGATTTCTTTAATGGCATCTACAAACGGCACAGACTCTGAAGCAACAAAAAGAATCTTCATTCGGGCTTATACTTTTACTTCTCTTAAGTATTTTGCCGCTTCTTCCGGAGACGTTGGATTAATGTATAAGCCAGAGCCCCATTCAAAGCCAGCCATTTTAGTCAATCGAGGAATAATCTCAATATGCCAGTGGAAATCATACTGGATTGTGCCCCAATAATCCGGCTTGCCCGGCCGCGGTATGGGATTGGGCGCGGTGTGCAGCACGTAATTATAAGGCGGATCATTTAAGCATTTTTTCAGCCTCATCAAAATATCTTTTAAGCACTGGGCCAGCAATAATCTTTCTTCATCCGGCAGAATCTGAAAACCAAATTCATGTCTGCGCGGCACGATCCATATCTCAAAAGGGAAACGGGAGGCAAACGGCGTAAAGGCCACAAAATATTCATTTTCAAAAACAACCCTTTGCCCTGACCCAAGCTCCTGGCGGATAATATCACAAAAAATACAGCGTTCTTTTTCTAAAAAGTAAGTCCGCGCGTTAGACAGCTCAAGTTTTACATAACGCGGCGTAATGGGGGTTGCAATCAGCTGCGAATGCGGATGAGAAAGGGAGGCGCCTGCCACTTTACCGTAATTCTTAAAAACAAGCGTATAGCGAAACCTGTTATCCTTTTCAAGGTCAGAAATTCTTTGCTTATATGCCCACAGGATCTTCTCCACATGCTCATCACTCATATCAGGGATATTCAAATTATGCTTGGGAGTTTCAATAATAACTTCGTGCGCGCCAATGCCGCTCATCATGTCAAACACGCCCATGCCGGTCCTGTTGACATCGCCCACACTGCTTAAGGCCGGAAACTTGTTCTGCACTATGCGCACGTCCCAGCCAGGAGTATTGGGTTTTGTGCCTTCTTTTCTCCAGGCGGTTATTTCCGGCGGGGTCTTGCCTTCGTTGCCGCCGCAAAAAGGACAGCCTTTAACTGCTTCTGCTTCTTCTGACACCGACGGCAGGGAAAAATCTGACGGACGCTGAGCCCTTTCGGTCGAAATAATAACCCATCGCTCTGAAATCGGGTCCTTTCTTAATTCCGGCATAAAATTACTCCTCTATTCGGAAAGACATTGTTAAAGACCAATTTTCACCTGGCTCCAATCTAAACTGCCAGTTTGGCAGCAGGATCAGGCCAGGAAAACGCCACAAACACGCAGGTTTATCCAGTTCCAATAATACATCAAAGCCAGTTGATTCGTCAACGAGTTTGATTTTGGCCGCATTTTTAATTTCATCACAAAAACTATTACCGGATAAACTAAGGTTAAACTCAATTCCAAACCAAAAGTCATCTGTTTCTGTGCCAACATTGCTGATATCGTATTCAATTGTAAAAATGGATTGTTTAGCCAACAGTGTAATTTTTTTCTCAATTTTTACTGGCGCGCCGTCAACCTGGCCTAAACGCTCCAGCCGCAAACCAGCCTCCCCCTGTTTGCGCTGGGGCATAAAATTGTAGTCACCAGCGGCAAAGTCGCCGGCTTCGCGATATTTTGCTTGAGCAAATTCAGCCAAGGTTGTTTCAGCGGACAAGAAATGGTCTACCAGGCTAAAGCGGGACAAGGTGTTGATTAAATTATACGCCTTGGGTTTATAATCAAGCTCAAATAAACAACCGCCCTGGCTGGGAACAAAATATAAATTAAAAAAACTATTTGAAAGAATGACCTCATCTTCACCATCACTATCAAAATCAGTTACAGTTAACTCAACAAACGGCCGCCCACCGCGCTGCAGCCGTTCCAATTCCAGTTCAGCCTTAATAAGATGGGAATAAACAGCTTGGCGCAGCAAATCGCTCTTTAATCCACCTGACAAACCTGGCCAATAAGCACAATTACTCTGGGCCTTAAAAAGCTCTAGCCTGGCCTGTTTTAGCTCAGCTTCTTTTTTTTCTCCGCCAATCAAGGTCTTGGCTTTGCTCAAGGCCTTAAGGCGCCGGCTCACCCCCAGCATTTTTTTATACATGCGGTTAGCCGCCGGATATTTAACAAAAAAATTGCGGAAATTACCGCAAGCAGGCTGATCACCGTTAAGCGAAGCCAGGCTCATCATTTCATTATAAGAAGCAGACGGGATATATATCCTGCCCCTGGCCGGAAAATCATCCAGATAATCGGAAAAAGTTGAAAAGCTAAGCCAGCTGGAATTTGCCTCAAGCAAACTTAATAACTCATCAAGATAACCCTGCCGCAGGCCAAATTTTTCTCCTTCATCCATAAAAACAACACAGGCATTATTCTTTTCATCAGTCAGGCGGCCTAAATATTCCACAACCTCTTCCGGCGGGCGCAAGGGAATCAATTGCCGCAGCTGGCGGTTAATTGGGAAAATATTAGTTTTCTCACCTTCATCTTCAGTTATGAAATAACCTGATAATTTTTTCTCAGGCATGCCGGCTAAGACAAAATGGTCCTCATCAACTAAGACATAATCAAGCCCGACTTTAGAAATAATCTTGGGCAAAGACGGCTCCCAAACTCGCTCAGTTAACCACAGACCGCGCGGCGCGTTCCAAAGTTTTTCTTTAATATAATCATTAGCCATTTTAATCTGGCCCAGCTTGTCCTCATCAGGAATAACCGGCAGAACAGGCTCGTAATAACCGCTGGATAAGATCTCCAGCTGCCCGCGCCTGACCATTTTAACCAGCAAATCAAAGACTTCCGGATGTTCTTCTTCCAGCCAATCATACAGCACGCCGCTGTAATGCAGATTGAATTTCACTTTAGGATGGGCGGATAAAACTTCCAGAAACGGCAGGTAAGCCTTCTGATAGGCTTCTTCAAAAAGATGGCCAGAATTGCCTATTGGCTGGTGGCAATGGGTACCAAACAAAAGCTTAAGCTTTGCTGTCATGATGAAGCATTATTATAACACATTAATGCCTGAGCTTAGCGGTAAAACCGCAGTCCGGCAGCATTTTTGGTTCCTCAAAATAGTCTACCAAAGGATAATTGCGGCAGATATTAGGCCGCCAAAAGTAATTGCCGCAGCGGCCGTCCCTTAAACGATGCTTGCAGGTAAAAACTAAATAACCAGCATCTTGCTCAACACGTATAAGAATAAAATCAAATAACCAGCTGATCCATCTTATGGCCAAATTAGTAAAAAACTTGCTGGATATCTGATTCGGCGTCATCTTTAAATAAATTTCTTCGCAGCACTTGCCGCACTGTTTGCATTTTCCAGCTAAGACCCAGCGCGATTTGAATAGTATTTTCTTGGGGAAATTAAGCAGAAAGTTGTCAAGCAGGACAAAAACTATGATCAGCCGCTTCAGCCAGGTCATAAAACACTTTTTCTAAATTTAATTTGTTCCCGCACCATAAGATAAGCCAAGCCGCCAAAAATGAGAAATGCGCCGGCTAAAAATCGCGAGCTTAAAACTTCGCCTAAAAATAAGACCGCTAACAACATGGCAAAAACAGTATAAAGAGGCGCAACATACGTGCCTTCAGCCGTTGGAATAAATTTAAATGGCCTGGTAAAAGCCAGCTGGGCAGCTGTACCAACAACGCCAATTAGAAGCAATAGACCCCACTCTGTTAAACTGGGCATTTTAAAATTTGACGGCAAAAAGAAAAGAGAAAAAAAGGCCGCCCCGATCATTTGCGCTTGCGCAATTATCCAGGAGGAATCTGTCTTGCGCAGTTCGCGGATTGAGGTAACTGCCACCCCTCCTCCAACAGCCGCTATAATTGCCAGCAAATAACCAATATCAATCTTGCCAAAGTTAGGCTCCAGAACTAAAAACATACCGCCTAAAGCAATTAAAAGCACAATGACCGAATCAAAATTTGGTTTTTCTTTAATTATAATAGCTGAAAACAATACAGCAAAAATCGGGTATGAATTAGCCAGCAAAACCGCGCTGCTTAAAGGGATGCGCGAAATTGCAATAAAATAAAACAAAACAGACAAACCGCCGAACAACCCCCTGACCACTAACATATTGATGTTGCGAATTTTAATACGCTTGTAGACAAAGGCAACTACCAGCCAGATAATCACCATGCTAAAAACAGCGCGCGCAAAAAGAATTTCCGCGCCTGAGAGGCTAAAGGATAAAATTTTGACCAAAAATGCCATTGAAGCAAAAAGCAAAGAGGCGACAAGAGTTGTTGCCAGGGCTTTGATAGAATGCGAACGCATCAAGCGCTAACTTCTGCGGCTGCCAATCTTTGGGTGCCAAACCTGGTTGAGATCACAGCGCCAAAAGCCCAGAAAAATAAGACCAAACTAACCAGCCAGCCAACAAAAGGCACCATGCCGATTAGTTTTAAAATAACCAGACCAATGACAAAAGACCAGATTAAAGCGGCATTTGGCCGGCCCAGCCTGGCCAGCAGGCTGTGCCCAATAACCACGCTGGCAAAAATGCCAG
>JAHIUL010000067.1 GCA_018817195.1 Candidatus Margulisiibacteriota bacterium | reverse complement strand
CAAAAACCGGTCTTATCATTTATCAGCTCGCCCGATGTTACCATTGACTCTGCAATAAACACGTCATCAACGTTTGTGGCTTTTACTGTGGAAGTTTCACTGGCTGATAATCCGCCAGCCAAAATATCTCTGGGCTATCCCGGCAACAGCATAAAATATATCCTGGCCAGGTTTAAACAAAAGCAGTGGGAAAAACCGCTGGACTTCTCAAGGCTATCAAATAATTTGCTTTCGAAAATAGTGATCCCTGCCACGGCAACACTGGGCCAAACAAGCCTGACAACTTCAGAAATAGACCAGCTGGAGGTTGGCGATGTAGTATCCCTTGGCACAACAATCAATTCTGCCGTTGAACTGCAGGTTGGCGATATCCTTAAAGCCTTATGCCAGCCAGGCAAAAAAGATAAAAAAGCAGCCGTCAAAATAGCCGCTATTAGTGAAGAAGAACATATTGAAATTGCTCCCCCTTCCCTAACAGAGCTTGCTCAAACGCCAGTTGGACCAGAAACTTCACTTGAAATGGAAACACCGCAGCCAGAAATTGAAGCGGAACCTGAAGAACAGGAAGAGCTGGAAGAAAAAAAGGAACCTGGCGACTTTAGCCTTGATGAAGAAGACTTAACTGATGAAGATCTTTTTCTCGAAGATGAAGAGGAACTCGAAGATGAAGAAGACGAAGAAGGTGAGGAAGATGAGGAAGAGGAAGAGGAAGATGAAGAAGATGAGGATATTTAAAGGAGGAAAGTGATGGACGTTAAAAATGTCAAACTGCCAGAATTTGAAGCCGCGGTTAAAGGAGAAAAAGTCGACCAAAGAATGCTGGGCAATATCCCTGTCCAAGCCACAGTGGAACTTGGCCAAACTGAGTTAACCTTAAAAGAAATTCTTGAGCTGTCTGAAGGATCAATTATTGAGCTTAACCGCCTTGCAGGAGAACCGCTTGACTTAAAAGTTGGCGGCCAGTTGATTGCCCAGGGTGAAGTTGTGGCAGTTGATGATTACTACGGCTTAAGAATTACAAATGTGGTCATAAAATGACAACAGTTGAAACCCTTGCCTTGCAAACCAGGCCAATTATTAGCTTTGGCTACATAATGCAGGTCATTATCTCTTTATTAATTGTCCTGGCTTTTATTTACTTTATCGGCCGTTATGTATTGCCTAGAATCAAAACTGGGGCCAGCGGCAAAATGATCCAGGTGTTGGACCGGGTCTATCTTGAGCCGCAGGTTTCTGCATATATACTTAAAGTAGCAAAGTCTGCCTGGCTGGTTGTTGTCAGCAATAAACAGGTTAGCCGAATTGATAAAATAGAAGAAGAGAACTTAACAACCTAAATGAAGAAGAGATATTTAGTCTTATTAGCAATTTTGCTTATTTTTCAGGGGGCTGCGCTCGCCCAGGCCAGATCACCCCTAACTGCTAATATTAACCTTAACCAATTGATGGCCTCGCCTCAATTTAGCAACAGCATCCAATTAATACTTTCCCTGAGCGTTATATCCCTGGTGCCGTTTTTCCTGATCTCCGTTACTTCTTTCTTGAGGATAATAATTGTCTTTTCCCTGGTCAGGACAGCAGTTGGCACGCAACAGGTCCCTCCCAGTTCAGTTATTGTTGGCCTGGCGCTGTTTATGACCGTATTTATAATGTCTCCTGTCTGGGAAGAAGTTAATAATACAGCTGTAACTCCTTATAACAAAGGCAGGATATCGCAGGCCAAAGCCTTTGAAATAGGGCTTAAGCCTATTAGGAAATTTATGCTTAAGCAGACCAGGGAAAAGGACCTGGCTTTATTTGTACAATTTTCAGGAGTAAAAAACCCTAAAACAGTTGAAGATATCCCAACCTATGTGCTTATCCCGTCTTTTATGATTTCCGAGCTCAAAACAGCTTTCCAGATTGGCTTTATATTATTCATCCCCTTTATTATGATTGACTTAACTGTAGCTAATATCCTTTTATCTCTTGGTATGTTTATGCTTTCTCCTGTTATGGTTTCACTGCCGTTTAAAATACTTTTATTTGTTCTGGTTGACGGCTGGAATTTAATTTCACGCGGCCTGCTGATGAGTTTTAAGTAATATGGGACAAGATTTTGCAGTTCAAGTAATGTATCAGGGGATCATTACGATCCTGATGATTTCCCTGCCTATTGTGGGCGTGGGGCTGCTGGTGGGTTTCATGATCAGCTTGTTCCAGGCAGTCACCCAAATACAGGAGCAGACCCTAACATTTGTGCCAAAAGTTATTTCCGTCCTGCTTATGCTTGCTTTTACCTCACCATGGATTTTTTCAGTGATGGTTGATTTTACAACCACACTCTGGAGCATGATCCCCAACATGGTAAGATGATAATCAGCGTTGAACAACTAGTTGTCTTTCTGTTAATTGTCGGCCGCATCGCAGGAATTTTTATACAGGCCCCTATTTTCAACTCAAGAAGTTTTCCTTTTCTTGCCAAAACAAGCATTGCCGTTTGGTCAGCCATTGTCCTCTGGTTTGTCACTCCGATCCACCAACCCCTGCCCCAAACTTTCTCTGCCTTTGTGTTAGCCATGATTTTTGAGGTAGTGATTGGTTTTATTATCGGCTTTGTCTGCAATATTATTTTTATTGCTATTCAATCAGCCGGAGAAATAATGGATATGCAAATGGGACTATCCGTTGCAACAGCCCTTGACCCGGTTTTTGGCTCAGTTATTTCAGTTGTCGGCCGCCTGGCTTTCTTTTTTGCTTTAATGGTGTTTATTGGCGCAAATGGCCACCATTTAATATTATCCGGCCTGCACCAAAGCTTTACAGCTTTGCCAGTTGGTAAAATAGCAAACATATCTTCCCCAAATCTTGTTGTCCAAATGATCAGCCTTGGTTCGGCGCTTTGGGCCACAGCCATAACCGTAGCCATTCCGGTTGTTTTGCTGATTTTTATTTCTGATTTTACTTTTGGCATTGTTTCCCGCGTCGCGCCGCAGGTAAACGTCTTTATGCTGGGATTTCAGGTTAAACCTTCATTGGGAATATTTGGCCTTATGATGCTATTACCCTTTTTATTAAAATACATTAATCATTTAGTTGAGTTTATGGCGGAGCAATTAATCCTGCTGGCCAGTGCCATAAAATAAGGAGAAAGACCCATGGGTGAAGGCGGAGATAAGACAGAAGAACCTACGCCGCATCGTTTGCGTGAAGCCAGGAAAAAAGGGCAAATTGCCAAAAGCCGTGAAATCACGGTTGCTTTTGTCTTGCTATTATCTTATTTCTTCTTTAGATACGTGGGAGAATATATGTGGCGCAATTTGTTCGAAAGCGCCCAAGCAATCCTAAGGCTTATCCCAGAAGCCCATAATTTCAACCTTGCTTTTGCCGGATATATACTCTTGCTGGCTATGCGCGGCCTGGCTTTTGTTGTGCTGCCAATTTTTGGCATCGCCTTTTTATCAACTTTTATGGCTGAAGCCATGCAAACCGGACTAGTCGGATCCCTTGATCCTCTTTCCCCAAAAATTGAAAGGCTTAATCCGCTTGAGGGCTTCAAAAAAATGTTTTCGATGCAGGGCTTTGTTGAACTCATCAAATCACTGCTTAAGATCATTATAATTTTTTATATCTCATTCTTAGCCGTCAGAGAAGACCTTTCCTCAATTATCATTCTTATTGAAGCGCAGCCCTGGGACGCCATTGTTCTGGGGGGAAGCATTGCCTATAAAATAGCCATTAGAGTAGGAATATTTTACATCATTGTCGCCATCCTTGATTATATGTACCGCCGCTGGGAATATATGAGAAACTTAAAAATGAGCAAGCAAGAAGTGAAAGAAGAATATAAGCGGCTTGAGGGAGATCCGATGGTCAAACAAAGGATGCGCGACCTGCAGCGCCAGGCAGCCCAGCAAAGGATGATGGGCGCAGTGCCTCAGGCAGACGTAGTTGTCACCAACCCTACTCACATTGCGGTTGCGTTGAAATACGAGTCAAAGAACATGAAAGCCCCGCTTCTTTTAGCAAAAGGCCAAAGGAAAATAGCTGAGGAGATAAAAAGAATTGCTGAAGCCCATGAAATCAGCATTGTTGAAAACGAGCCATTGGCCCGTTCCATTTACCGTACAACCAAGCTAAACCAGGAAATTCCGGCTGACCTTTACCAGGCTGTGGCTGAAATTCTGGCTTATGTTTACAAAATCAAAAAAGAGCGGCAGGAGAGGAATAAAGCGTCTATTGCCCTGGGCCGGCGCTAGGAGTATAATCAAATAAATTAACTATGGCAATTCCGGGTTTTGACCTTAAAAATTTAAGGGCTCTCTTTTCACTCAGCGACTTTTTAGTTGCCCTGTTGCTTATTGTAATAATTGCCCTGATGATCGTGCCTCTTCCGACTATTATTTTAGATATTTTGATTAGTTTAAGCATTGCCTTTTCTCTGCTATTACTTTTGGTTTCCATGTTTCTCAAAGAACCGCTTGAACTAGCCGCTTTTCCTTCAATTCTGCTTATCATTACGGTCTTTCGTCTGGCCTTAAATATTGCTGCTTCCCGCTTAATTTTGACTCAGGCCAACGCCGGCGAAATCATTAGCGCCTTTGGCGTTTTTGTGGTCGGTGGAAATTATATCGTTGGCGCTATCATCTTTGCCATTATCACCATTGTAAACTTTGTCGTTATTACCAAGGGTTCTGAGCGCGTTGCTGAAGTCGCAGCCCGCTTTACCCTGGATGCCATGCCCGGCAAACAAATGTCAATTGACGCGGACCTTAATGCAGGGCTGATCGACGCTACAGAAGCCCGCGCCCGCCGCAGAAAAATTGAAAGGGAAGCAACCTTTTTTGGTTCCATGGATGGTTCCAACAAGTTTGTGCGCGGCGATTCGATTGCCGGCATCATTATTGTTTTGGTCAATTTAGGCGGCGGTATTCTGGTTGGCTGGCTGCAGGCCGGTATGGGCATTATGGAAGCCCTGGGCGTTTACGCGCTATTAACTATCGGCGCCGGCCTGGTTGCACAGGTCTCTGCTCTTTTGATTTCTATTGCAACTGGTTTAGTTATTACAAAATCAGCTTCTGAAATGAGCCTGGGCACTGATGTGGCTGGCCAGGTTTTTGCCCAGCCGCGCGCTTTTGCCTTTGTCTGTATCATGTTAGGTCTTTTTGCCATTGTGCCTGGCATACCACCCTTTCCTTTTCTATTTCTCGCCTCTGTAACAGGCACAATCGCCTTAGTCCTTATGCGTGCTCAAACTGCTAAAGAAGAAGCTGGAATGGTTACCGAAGAAGTTAGCGCTAAAGATGTGCTTAAAAAACCAGAGAGTATACTTGGCACCCTTGGTCTTGATCCCCTATCACTTAAAGCTGGCAGGAATTTGATTCCATTAATTGACCCAGCGCAGAAAGGCGCGCTGCTGGAACGCATCACCCTCATCCGTTATAACATTGGACAGGAACTGGGCTTTGTTATTCCAGGAGTCCGGGTAATGGATGACCTGAGTTTGCCGCCGGACCAATATGTGGCTGAAATCCGCGGGACAAAGATATCTACCGGGGAAATTAAAATGGGCCACCATCGTGTAGACCTTAGCCTGGCACAGGTAAAAGCCAAAAAATTGACCGGCATTGAGGCTAAAAATCCCCTAACAGGTGAACCTGTTACCTGGGTACCTGATGAGTCCCTACCACAGCTGCAAAAGCTGGAAATTGTTGCCAAGCCGCCGGTAGAAGTTATTTCTGAACATTTCAGCGAAATTGTTAAGCGCCATGCTGATGAGATCATGACGCGGCAAAATGTCCAATCATTAATTGAGCTTGTAAAAAATTCAAATGCTGCCATTGTCCGCGAATTAATCCCTGACCTCCTCTCTTTAGGCCAAGTTCATAAGGTCCTGCAGCTTCTGGTCCGTGAGCGGGTTTCCATCCGCGACTTATCTACTATCTTAGAAAGACTGGCTGACTATGCCCACCTATCACGCGATATTAACGTGCTGGCAGAATATGTGCGCCAATCACTGGCTCGCCAGATCTGTGAAAATTTTTCTGACAAAGACGGCGTCATCACCGTAGTCACCATTGATCCGTCGCTTGAAGAAACATTAATCGGCTCAATTCACCAATCGGAATACGGCTCATTTTTGGCGGTTGACCCAAATATTGGCGAAAAAATATTAGTCCAGATCTCAGGCCACATGCAAAATTTCAGGCGCATGAAATTAAAAGGTGTTATACTCTGTTCCCCACGGCTGCGGCCGCATTTTAAAAAATTTATTGAGCGCAGTTTCCCCGATGTCGCAGTGCTGTCTTATAATGAAATTGTCCCGCAGATTAAGGTCCAAAGTATTGGCATGATCTCAAGTGATTAAGATTCAATATGCCTGATTTTAACCAATTTAAAGAAAAATTATCAACCTCAGTCAATCCAAACCTCCCGGCCAAAGAACTAGCAGAAAAGATTGTCCTGGCAGTACTTGAGTGCGAATATGGTAAAAACTTTACTTTAACCCCTGGGTTTGCTAAAATGGTCAATACCTTGGCAAAATCAATCGTCACAAACCCTGATTTAAGGCGCCAAGTACTATCCCTTGCCAGCGTTTATTTTGATAAAAACAATGAGCGTACGAAGAGTATCGCGTAAAGCAATAAGAAAAGCCATCAGCCCGGGCAAGAAAATGGATGTGGCCCCAACAGGCATCTCACCCATACTGCGGTCTTCCTGGAAATTTGCCCGTAAGATGGCAGAACGGTTCAATCAAGAATTATTAAAAGACCGGACCGAAAATTTTCTTAAAAATCTGGCAAAGAGATTTGATTAAAACAAACTATGATTAGCCGCAAAGAAGTTGAAGACAGGATTGTATCAATTCTCAGGGAAGAATTCACAAAATACTCAAGTGAAGCCCTTGAAAAATATAAAAACCAGATCAACTCCACTGTCCGCTGGTATGTTTCCACCCTGCCCCGCCATATCCAAAAGCATGAGGCTGACGATCTGGCTTCTGAAGCAAAGATTGCCTTTGTTGAGTGTTTAAAAGGCTGGGATCCGCGCAAGGGAGAGCTCTGGACATATGTTTCCATGCGGCTCAAAGGCGCTATGCAGGATTACCTGCGCAAGCGCGGCGGCGATCCTGTGGCCGGCATTTATGAATACGTCAGTTCAGCTGCCAATGTTTACATGGCTTTTAACAAAAAATCAATTGCCCACGAAGAAATTGACAAGACCCTGCATCTTGATTCAGCGCTAAAGGATTTTTCGGACAAAGAAAGGGCTATAATTGAAGGTTATTACCAAAAAGACATGACGTTTAAGGAAATCGGCAAAAAGATCGGCCTGTCTGAATCACAGGTCAGCCGCATATGCAAAGATGCTACTATCAAGCTCAAACAAGCGCTAACTTCCGGCGACGGCAAAGAAAAAGAAGATATTACTGAAAGCATAAAATTTAGGCGGGAGTAGCTCAGTTGGTAGAGCATCAGCTTCCCAAGCTGAGGGTCGCGAGTTCGAACCTCGTCTCCCGCTTTTTTAAACGGTGGCATGGCCGAGTGGTTAGGCAGCGGTCTGCAAAATCGCGTACTCCAGTTCGAATCTGGATGCCACCTTTTATGCGCGCTTAGCTCAGTTGGTTAGAGCACTTGCTTGACAGGCAAGGGGTCACTGGTTCGAGTCCAGTAGCGCGCATTCTAGTTTTACAGCGAACCAACGCTGATGGGCGGCGACTTTGAGGCGCCGAAAGGTGCCGAGAAGTCGCCGCATCTTTATCCTTCAACGAAAATTCAGCTTCCGCCGAAGGGTCGCGCAGCGGGCCGGAGGCGGCCTCGACGCTATCGGAATACAATATTTTGACTTCTATAGTCTCTTTCGAATAAATGACCTTTTCGATGTGCCTTTTTAGTATCAGGCGTTTCTCAGTTTTACCCTTTAACTTTGCCGCGTCAATGATGTTTTTCAATATTTCCTGGAGCCTTTCAGTCCTGATCGGCAAGTTTGACCCACTTGGTTCGCACCTATTTATGCTACCATTAGCATCATTATTAAGCACGTAAGTCAAACTATCGAGGTATTGTTTATTTTTTCTGATCTTATCGAGATTATCAATGATAAACTTATCCAATCGGTCGGCGCTAACCTGCCGGATACTGCAGAATGACCTATCTCGCTTATCAAGCACTGAACAGCGGTAATAGAAATATCTGGTGCGCTTGTTGTTCTTGTGTTTGATCTTGTTAGTGAATACCGCGATCATGGCCGAGTTGCACTCTTTGCACCGGATAAGACCAGGAAAAAGCGAGAAGTTGTAACTCACCATCTTTTTGGGTCGAATATGATCTTTTCTTATATTCTGGACTTCATCAAAGATATTTTTTGAGATGATCGGCTCGTTAATCCCTTTATAAATACTATCTCGATATTTGAGCACACCTGTATAAAAGATATTTTTTAATAT
>JAHIUL010000066.1 GCA_018817195.1 Candidatus Margulisiibacteriota bacterium | reverse complement strand
CTTGACCCGGGAAGATGTTTTGCACATTGTTGAGGCGGAAAAGCCCAAAGGTGTTATTGTCCAATTTGGCGGGCAAACGCCGTTAAATTTAGCGCGTCAACTGGAGGATGCGGGGGTGCCGATTTTGGGAACATCAGTTGATTCTATTGATCGGGCTGAGGATCGCAAGCGTTTTAAGGCATTGATAAAGAAATTAAAGCTTACTCAACCGGCTAATGGCCTTGCGACTTCGTTTGCAGAAGCTAAGAAGATTGCAAAACGTGTTGGCTATCCAGTTGTTGTGCGGCCCTCTTATGTTTTGGGCGGTCGGGCCATGGTAATTGTTTATGATGAAGGGGACTTAGAGGAATATATGCAGAAAGCAGTTATTGCTTCCCCAAAACGGCCTATTTTAATTGATAAGTTCCTTGAGGATGCGGTTGAAGTTGATGTGGATTGTGTTTCAGACGGCAAGAAAACTGTAATTTGCGGCATTATGGAGCATATTGAAGAGGCAGGCATTCATTCCGGTGATTCAGCCTGTGTTATCCCGACCTATTCACTTTCCAAAACAATCCTGAACGAAATTCGCTCAGCCACATATGCTCTTTCTAAAAATTTGAAAGTTAAGGGATTGATGAACATCCAGTATGCTGTTAAAGGAGACAAATTGTATGTGTTAGAGGTTAACCCCCGTGCTTCACGTACAATTCCTTATGTTAGTAAAGCCACAGGAATACCCTGGGCAAAAATTGCGACCAAAGCTATGTTGGGACAATCTTTAAAAGAACTTTGTGTTGAAAAAGAGGTTATACCAGAACATTTTTCTGTTAAGGAAGCTGTCTTTCCTTTTAATCGTTTTCCAGGGGTTGACCCGGTGCTTGGCCCGGAAATGAAATCAACCGGCGAGGTTATGGGTATTGATAAAGATTTTGGCGTAGCCTACATGAAGGCCCAGGTAGCTGCTGGGCAGAAGATTCCGCTTGAGGGCAAGGTCTTTATTTCTGTCAATGATAATGATAAGCGTAGAATTGTTGGTATTGCTAAACGGATTGCTTCCCTGGGCTACACCATTGTTTCTACTGTGGGCACTGCCGAGGTTTTACGCAAGAATGGCGTAGAGGTTGAAGTTGTTGCCAAGCTTGGCGAGGGCAGACCGGATGTGCTTGATTTAATAAAAAATGGTGATGTTAAGTTTTTAATCAATACGCCAGGCGGTAAAAAACCCAAGGTAGATGAGACAAAAATTCGCTCCGGTGCTATAATGCACATGGTTCCGCTGGTGACCACTTTATCCGGGGCCAGGGCAACGGTCAATGGGCTGGAGTCAATCAAGAAAAAGGGATTTTCTGTCAAGGCGCTCCAGGATTATCATAAATAGGGGGTAAGGTGATGGAGTACTTTGGCATGGAACTCAAAAATAAAGCTTAATTTTTCTATTTTGACTGCTTTTTTGGGGCTTGACCTATTGTGAAAGCTAAAAAGAAAATCCTGCACAAACGAATAAAACAGATCAAACTTGGACAAAACACCACTGTTGCCCAGCTGGTTGAAGATATGAAGCACATGTCAATTCAAGCCCGCAACATCGGCCAATGCGCTCACGTCCTTGAGAATATTTACAAGGATAAATCCCGGCCAACTGTTTTCCTGGGCTTAGCCGGACCGCTGATTGCCGCTGGTTTGCGTCGAGTTATTCGAGATCTAGTTGTGAGTAAAGCTGTTGACGTAATAGTTTCCACCGGCGCGATTATTTACCAGGACCTTTACGCGGCTTTGGGCCACGGGCATTTTACAGGCACACCGGACGCGGACGACTGCAGATTAAACGACCTTAAGATTGACCGTATTTATGACACGTATGTTGATGAGGAAAAATTTTGGTCAACTGACCAGTACTGCGCTAAAGTTGCGGATAAACTGCCGCCGGGCAACTATTCCAGCCGCGCTTATTTAAATGCCCTGGCAGATACGATTGATGATGAAGAATCAATTTTGTACCAGTGCCGCAAGTTAGGCGTGCCGATTTTTTGTCCTGCTTTAAATGATTCCTCAATTGGTATTGGTTTAACTGAACATCGGGTCCGCGGCGGAGGATTAGTGATTGATGCTATTGCTGATAATATGGAATTAGTTCAAATTGTTGTTAAATCACCAAAGACTGCGGCTTTTTATGTGGCCGGCGGCGTGCCAAAAAATTATATTAATGATTCTATTGTCATGGGCTATATTTACGGCATGGAACGCGGTCATGATTATGCTCTTCAGATTACCACAGCAGTTACTCAGGACGGCGGCTTGTCTGGCTCCTCTTTAAAAGAGGGCCGCTCCTGGGGTAAAATTAGGAAACAAGCGAAAACTGCCATGGCCTGGGTTGAGCCGAGCGTGGCATTGCCTTTATTAACCGGTTATATTCTAGGCAAAAAGTTAACTAAGCAGAGAAAGCGTTTAAAACTTGACTGGCAAAAGGGGAAACTAAAGTGCTTAAAGACGGCATAATTATTTTAACCGGCGGAGCCGGCTTTATCGGCAGCTGTTTTTTAGAAAAACTTAATCAAGAGAGTGAAAAGAATATCCTGGTAGTTGATGAGTTGGGCGGGACGAATAAATGGCGCAACCTGGTTGGCAAGGATTTTTCTGATTATGTGGAAAAAGACGCTTTTCTTGAAAAGGTGAAAAATGACAAGCTGCCCAGCCGGGTAAAAGCTGTTTTTCACATTGGCGCCTGTTCTTCAACAACTGAGTTGGATGCTTCATATCTGGTTAATAATAACTACCGTTACTCAAAAACACTGGCCACGTGGTCGTTAAATAATTGTGTGCCGTTTTATTACGCCAGTTCAGCCGCTACTTATGGTGACGGCAGTTTGGGCTACAGTGACGCGGATTCTGCCACCCCAAATTTAAAACCCCTTAATATGTACGGCTATTCCAAGCAGATGTTTGATCTGTGGCTGTTAAAAAATAAATTGACAACCAAAGTGGTTGGCTGGAAGTATTTTAACGTGTTTGGCCCGAATGAATATCATAAAGGCGATATGCGCAGTTTAGTGGTAAAAGCTTACCAGCAGATCAAGAAAACCGGCAAAATTGGTTTATTTAAGTCATACAAGCCTGATTACAAAGATGGGGAGCAGAAAAGAGATTTTGTTTATGTAAAGGATGTTATTAATTTGATGTATGACTTTTTCCGCAACCAGGAAATTAAGGGCATTTTTAATATCGGCACCGGCCAGGCCAGGACCTGGAATAATCTGGCAGCCGCAATATTTTCTGCGCTGGGAATGAAGCCAAATATCGAGTATATTGAAATG
>JAHIUL010000065.1 GCA_018817195.1 Candidatus Margulisiibacteriota bacterium | reverse complement strand
ATAGGAGGCAAAATGACCATCGTGCAAGCGTTGAAAAAAGAAAACGAAATATATTTTATTAACTGGAAAAACAACAGGGAAATGAACTGGAATAAAGGGATGAAGGAATGGATGGTTTATGATCCTAAGGGTAAAAGTCTCTGCTCTACCAAAGACCAGGATGTCGCCGTGGATTTCTTGCTGGGTAATAGGGACTAAACCACAAAAAAGGGATAGGTGAAAAGATGAAAACGGATAAAGAAATAAGAATACAAATAGCAAAGATCAAAAAGGATTATAAACACACACTCAACTGTTATCCAGCTACGATTCAGATAAATTCTTCCAGAGCTTTGATGCAACTAACGGCAACTACGGGATTAGATCGGCTCTATTGGGTGATGGGAGAAAAGAGACCAAGATTCAAATGCGATGATTGGAGTAAGGAAAATCATTAACCTTTTGCGTGTCGCCTTCTTTACTGTCGGTGCGAGCGCAAGCCGAGCCGAGGGACAGGTGAAGTCAACCAGCGAACATGAACGCCCACGCACCCGCCCTCGTGCTCGGATTCATCCTGAACTTTGAAGGATAAAAGATAAAGGGAACGGTGAAAAGATGAAAAAGCCAAAAGAATTGACTGAAGAACATCTGGTATTTTTGGATGGTTTGCGGGGAAGTGGAATAACGAATATGTTCGGAGCAAGACCTTATTTGATGAAACGATTCAAAAAACTTAATTCAACTCAAGCAAATGAAATATTAATCTATTGGATGGATACCTTTGCAGAAAGACAAAAGAATTATAGTCAAGGAACTTAACCAATTAACCTTTTGCGCTTTCCCTCCTTCCAGAGTTGAGCGCACCTTGCCGAAGGGGACGGAGAAGGAGTTCTCCGTCCCCGGTGAGGATAAAAGAAAAAGGAGTAACCATGAAATTTGCTGAAGTAAAATACGATCTGCTTTTCGGTATTTGCTTTATCGCCATCGCTTTTGTGCTTGCGAAAATTCTATTGTAGGGAGGAGATAATGTATGATTTACTGTATTGTTCAGGTGAACCACAAAAAGAACTGAAAGAAAAATTCCCCGATGCGGTATTTGAGGACGCTTCGGATTTTGTCCATGAGCATCGCTTTTCTATTCGGACAGAAACAAAAACGGAGGATTATAGAAGGACTATTTTAAAATTAGGTTTAGCTGACATCTCTTTAAATTTTCAGATGTGGCTAAGGGAAAAACCAGGGGAAGTTAAAGTGATGCTTGATAATCTGAAAAAGGACTCGCCATGCCCAAAACAATAAGCCACAGAATCCTTACTTACTACATTATCAGTCTCTTATCGACCGCCCTTTGGATGCTGACTTTTATCTGGGCAATCGCCGGGGACCCGACACCCTTAGCTCCGCACAAGCCTCTGAATCCGACACCATATCGAGGGCTGGAGTTTGTGAATAAGCCAAGAGTACCTTCGACTTCGGAGATAGATTCGGTTCGCAGACACGCATTGAAGGTGCTGGGGCTGGATAGTTCTTATGTAAAGAAGGGGGAATAATGAAAAATCTTTTGCGTTCTTTGGGAAATTTTTTCTATCGGTATAGAGTAGATGTAAATATTATCAATCAATCACCATTCCGCATGATTTTTAATGATACAAACTGGATTGCTTATAAAAGGTTTGTATTATTTAAAAATGCCGAAATCTACGCTTCAAGTTTTAAGGCTTCAAACACACGAATCTATAATTTGGCAACAGAAAGATTTGTTTGGTATGGTTACTTTAAGAAGGGGGAATAAGCCATGATAAACGTAGAGGAACAGATAAAACTCTCTTTGATAGAGAGAGCAAAGAAGGCGATTGAAGAGAACACAAGACTCGTTCGAGAGTTGCGTCTGGAGGTGGAGCGGATGGACGGGAAAACATTAAGCCAGTTGATCGAGGAAAGGAGAAAGCCGTGATGCACGAAAGGAATAACGAAATGACCAAGCCCACCCAAACAAAAATGGAGGAGTGGGTTTGCCCGGAGTGCGAAGAAATCAGGGAAGGAGATGAGAGGGTGCGTGCTGGAATGAAGTGCGGGCTATGTTCTTATCCCTTAAAATGGAAAACGGAAGAACAGGAGGAGCAAGATGACAAAGGATGAACACAAAGGAAAACATATCGAGTTACACTCAAAACTCGATGAACTTGTTGCTGACTGGATTGCAGACACTGGAAGTTATCCATCAAAATCCACAGTTT
>JAHIUL010000064.1 GCA_018817195.1 Candidatus Margulisiibacteriota bacterium | reverse complement strand
GTTCAAGTTCTTCCTTTGCCGCTGCCTTGGACAAGGCTTTAGCTGTTTCAATCAGTCCCTTAGCAAAATCTCCTTCTTTAAAATAAGGGATAGCATAGGTATCCAAGATCCTGCCGGCTAAGGCATCTGGAATATCCCCTTCCAATCCATAGCCAACCTCAATTTCAATGCGCTTCTCATCCATTGCCAGGAGAACAAGTAAACCATTATCCTTACCTTTTTTCCCTATTCCCCACTTTTCAAAAAGCTTGACCGCGTACAGTTTAGAATCCAGCGGCTCGACAGTCTTGACAACTGCAACAGCCAGTTCTGCTCCTGTGTTTTTCTTAAGAGCGTTGGAAATAGAAGTTAGTTGTTGTTTTTGGGCAGTAGAAAGAATTCCAGCATAATCATTAACAAACCCACTGGGAGATGGAAATTTAACCTCGGCCTGGCTAAATCCAGCTAAAAGCAGTGTTAACAATATGATGGGGATAAACTTAAAGAATCTCATTGATATTTAAATTATAACAAAAAAAATAGGTTTTAACCAATTAGCCAGCTAACAATTGCCTGCGCATCATTTCTATTTCTGAAATAGGCTTTTCTGACATCTTTACTGCAGCCTTATCGCGCATTAGAGTTAAAGCTTGATTAACAAATTCTTGATGATACATGATCCCTGACCATGAATTGCGCAAGCCCAAATGACTCAGGGCTGTCGCAATAATTAACAATATCTCTTCTGCAAAGGCAACTGATAAATCAGCTGAAATAGTTGTGTCTCGCGCAAGCCTGTCTACCCCTTTGGCTAAAACAAAGAAAACCTTGGCCATTAAAAGATCGCTAACCTGATCGTTGGACAAATACTGCTTGGCAAATAAGCAAATAATTTTCAACCGTCTTCGATAATTGCCGTTAAGCAGCAGATTAAGTTTCCCATCGTAGCTGCTGCGGGCAAAAAGACGGTATGTTTCTCTAAATAATTTCTTGTCAAAACGAAAGCCTGAAACCAAACCAGAAAGCGCGACAGTGCGCCGTTGTCCAGACTTGACTTCACCAGCTCCATTGGCATAACGTGAGCCACTATCTGTCAATAAATATCCATCCTGACCAACCGCAAATTCACCAATATATTCTTTGCCCAACCCACCTCGATCAGCAAAAAGTTCTGCCCGACCATTAACAAATCTAATCTTTAATAAATTTGAGGCTAAATCCTCAAAATACATATCAGTTCTTCTTAAATCAAAGCGTAAGCTTACTCCCCATTGCATCATTTCCCTGCGCCTAGGATCAACAGTTTTTTCAATCCGACCAAATTCTGGGATAATATCTTTCAAATTAATAGTCGGCAATCTGGGGTCGCCTTTTATAACGGCCTGACCTTCATGCTCAACAACTTGTCCATTTACCCGCATCCTGCCGTCAGAAGAAAACCTGACTGAACCAATAACCCTAAATCCACCTGATTCTTTTAAACCAAACTGAATTTGTGTTCTGGCAATGCGGCAAACAATATTGCCAGCTTTAACGTCGTGACTATAATAATAGTCATTTTTCGTTGGCAAGGTAAATTTGATGTGATAAATATTTGTTTCTGCTAGCCGTCTTTTAGGATAATAATTCATGGTTAAGTCTCTTACGCCTAACTCATCAATAAAATCTGCTATATTTAAATAAGTTTTGCTAGGCTGATTTAACCCTACTTTTTGTCCATTAATTTTAGTAATTTTACCTTCAGCATCAATTGGAATTGTCCCGATTACCTGTTCTGCCCCACTTTCCTTTTTTACTACTTCAATACGGTCACTACAACCAACACGCAAAAATAATTTCCCAGCAACAACATCACCATAATATAAATTATTCACATCATAACTAAAATTAAATTGGAGATTAGTGTATTGTGCATAAGCCCTGCCTTTGGCTGTCTTAACAGTAACAGGCAAATCCTTTACAGCTAATGCTTCGATAAAATCTGTAACATTAATTATTCTCTTCACACATTTTCCATTTATACTAACACAAACTCCATTTGATTCTACCCGCCTGCCATTTTTTAACAAAAAACCTTCTCTATCAATTGCAATTTTACCGATCAATTTATCTTCCCAAGCTAATCTCTGTTCAAAAAAAACAATTTCTCGATGATTTGCAATGATATAAACTCGGCGCTCAATAGCAGCTATGCCGTAATGCGCTTTGGGGTCAACGGGCAAAAGGATTTCTAAGTTGCCAAAAAATATTGAGGCGCGATAATTTAAATGATTATAATGATTTCTTCTCTTTACCTTAGCATATTCAGGAAAGAGAATATCTGCGCTTATATACCGCTTAGCCCCCGGTTGAAGCTTAATCGGACCTTTTTCGTCTCTCAATTGACTGTCATTATTATAAAGGTAGCCAAAGTGATTAAGTCTCAACAAACCTATGCCATTTTCAGTCCCGTCAAGACCCATCTCAATAAGTTCAAACCTGTCATGATAAGCAACAAATTTTAGCCTGCCCTCTTTAAGAGCCGAAAAATGTATGCGGTCAGGGTTAACCCCAAAAAATATGCGCAAGCCTCGATAGCTGACTTTGACCTGATTAGAGGTATTAATTATTAAGACCTGCCTAAATAGAATATTTTTAGTAAGCGGCCTTAAGCCATGATGATTGCCAACGCGTGTAATACTTGCCATAATTCCACCTAATAATATATTGCGAAAAATCAGGTGGAATTTCAGTTAACGCCAAAATTGACTCTCCTCGCCTTAAATGTTAAACTTTAAACATTATGACCGCCCCAAAACCCGCGATATTAGCCGTAGACGACGAAGCCGACATGCGGCAAACCTACAAGTCAATCCTGCAGAACAAATACAAGGTAACTACAGCTTCGTCTGGCAAAGATGCTGTAAAAATAATCCAAGCTGAAGCAATTTCTTTAGTCCTGCTTGATATCCGCATGCCAGGCCAGGATGGCATTGAAACATTGAAACAAATAAAAGCACAAGATCCCGAGACAGAAGTTATTATGGTAAGCGCGTCAAAGGACATCGCCTCAGCAGTGGAAGCTATGAAGCTGGGCGCTTTTGATTATGTAACAAAGCCTTTTGACGTTAAAGAGTTGTTGATTTTAATTGAAAAAGTCTTAGAAAAAATTTCTCTTGTTAAAGAGAACTTATATTTGAAAGATTCTCTAGCTCAAGCAACCACTTACTGTGATTTAATCGGCCAAACACCACAAATGCAAAATCTTTTCCAAACTATTGAAAAAGTTGCGCCAACTGACAGCACTGTCTTAATCCACGGTGAATCAGGCACAGGCAAGGAACTGGTAGCCCGGGCAATTCATAAGAAAAGCCAGCGGGCGGATCAACCATTTATCGCGCTTAACTGTGCGGCCATCCCTGAAAACCTGTTTGAATCAGAATTATTCGGGCATGAGCGCGGTTCTTTTACTGGAGCGCTGGAGCGCAAACTTGGCAAATTTGAACTGGCTGACGGCGGCAGTCTCTTTCTTGATGAAATTGGCTGTATGCCTCCCGGGGTGCAAGCGAGGCTTCTGAGGGTTTTGCAGGATAATATGATCGAGCGGGTTGGCGGGGGAAAGCCTTTTCAGGTTGATGTCAGAGTCGTTGCCGCTACCAATCTGGAGATGAAAGAGGCGATCGCCAATAAAAAGTTTCGCGAGGACCTTTATTACCGTCTAAATGTTTTGCGTATGCATTTGCCGCCGTTAAGAGAGCGAAAGGGGGATATTGCCTTGTTGCTGAGGTCTTTTCTGGATAAGTTCAATAAAGATCTCAAGAAATCTATTAAGGGCTTTGATCCGACCGCAATTGAACTTCTGACTAATTATAACTGGCCGGGGAATGTGCGAGAACTG
>JAHIUL010000063.1 GCA_018817195.1 Candidatus Margulisiibacteriota bacterium | reverse complement strand
GAGGGATGAGTCTTGTTTTTAATTGCAGCGTTTTCTGCGGGCAGACCAAAGGCATCCCAGCCAATGGGGTGGAGTACATTAAAACCGTTCATGCGTTTAAAACGGGCAATTACATCGCCAATAGCATAGTTTCTCACATGGCCCATATGAAGATTTCCAGAAGGATAAGGGAACATTATCAGATCATAGTATTTTTCTTTGTCTGATTTGTCTGGCGTCTGATAAAGTTTGTCTTTTTCCCAGCTTTTTTGCCATTTGGGTTCAAGTTGTGATGGGGTGTAGGCGCTCATTTTTTCTTGCGTGATAATTTTTTAGGCTTGGCTGTTGGTTTAGCCTCAGGCGCTTTGGCTTTTTCAGGTTTGGCAGCAGGTTTTTTTGCGGCCTCACCAATTTTCTCAAAAGATATCTTGTTATCAGCGGCATCAGCCCTGACCTTGTCCCCAGGTTTAAATGTGCCTTCAATTATCTTGTTAGATAATGGATTTTCTATCAGCTGTTGAACAGCGCGGCGCAGGGGCCTTGCGCCGAACTTCGGCTCATAGCCCTGCTTAACAATTACTTCTTTGGCCGCGTCAGTTATTTCCAGCTCCATTTCCTGATTTTTCATCTGCTGCTGCACATCAGCTACCATCAAGCCGGCAATTGTTTTGAGTTCATTCTCAGTTAAGGGATGGAAAACTATGATCTCGTCAACGCGGTTCAGGAATTCTGGCCGGAAATCACGTTTCATGGCATCCATGACAGTATCTTTCATCTTGTCGTAGGTTGCTTCCCTGTCTTCTCTGGCCATAAAACCGATAGCGCCCTGATCAACGATCATTTTTTGGCCGATATTTGAGGTCATAATTATCACACAGTTTTTAAAATCAACCACATGGCCTTTGGAATCAGTTAACCTGCCGTCTTCTAAGATTTGCAGCAGGATGTTAAATACATCAGGATGTGCTTTCTCAATTTCATCAAATAAAATAACTGAATAAGGTTTGCGGCGCACTGCTTCTGTTAATTTGCCGCCTTCTTCGTAGCCAACATAGCCGGGCGGCGCGCCAATCAATCTTGAGACAGTATGTTTTTCCATAAATTCTGACATATCCATGCGGATTAAAGCATCCTGGGTGCCAAACATAAATTCTGATAATCGTCGTGCGACTTCTGTTTTACCTACGCCGGTTGGTCCGGCAAAGATAAATGAGCCTATTGGCCTCTGCGGGGGTTTTAAGCCGGCTCGGCCGCGGCGGATAGCCTGAGAAATTGCGTGCACAGCATCGTCCTGACCAATAATGCGTTTGTGGAGATCTTCTTCCATGCGGGTCAGCTTTTCAGTTTCTGCAGCGCTTAATTTGACAACAGGAATCCCGGTCCAATCAGAAACAATTTCCGCAATATCGTCCTCTGTAACCATTGCTTCGCCTTGCTCAAGTTCTTCCTGATGAGTTTCTTCTAACTTTTTTAGTTTCTTTTCAGCTTCAATTATCTTGTCGCGCAATTGAGCGGCTTCTTCGTATTTTTGGGCAGCCAGGGCCGCGTCCTTTGCTTTGTTTTCTTTTTCAATCGCCCGCCTTAGAGCAGCGATGTTCTTAACCGGGGACAGCAGGCGTAGGCGTACTTTGGCAGCAGCCTCGTCCATAACGTCAATTGCCTTGTCAGGCAGGAATCTGTCCGAAATATAACGATCAGCCAAAGAGGCAGCTACAATCAGCGCCGCATCTGGAATTTTGATCTTGTGATGTTCTTCGTATTTCGGCCGGATGCCTTTAAGAATATCAATAGTTAATTCTACTGATGGTTCGTTGACTAAAACCGGCTGGAAGCGGCGTTCCAGGGCCGCGTCTTTTTCAATGTTTTTGCGGTACTCATCAACTGTTGTGGCGCCGATCACTTGCAGTTCGCCGCGGGCCAGGGCAGGTTTTAACATATTGCCCGCATCAATGGCGCCTTCTGCGCCGCCTGCGCCAACGAGAGTATGTAATTCGTCAATAAACAGGATAATTTGCCGCTTCTTTGCCAGGATCTCATCCAATATTTTTTTGACGCGCGATTCAAACTCACCGCGGTATTTGGTGCCGGCCACCATGCCGCCCAGATCAAGAGCAATTACCTGTTTGTCTTTTAGCACATCAGGCACTTCACCTTTAACAATTCTTTGTGCTAGACCTTCGATAATTGCGGTTTTACCTACGCCTGGATCTCCCAGCAGGGCAGGGTTGTTTTTTGTTCGGCGGGACAGGATTCTCATGACTCTGTCAATTTCTTTTTGCCGATTTACAACTGGATCAAGCTTGCCTTCGCGCGCCATGGCAGTTAAGTCCCGGCCAAAGCTGGTTAAGGCTGGTTTAGCCTTACGGGGCGGAGCGCCGATTCCTAGTCCTGGAAAACCAAACATGGCGTCTGGCTGGTCCATTCCCTCAAAGGGCTGTCCTGTGCCTTCTTCGATTGGAAATTCTTCGTCTTCATGGCCAAACTCTTCCTTAAGCGATTTTTCCGCTTCTTTAATAATTTCTTTGGCTACCTTATCAAAGGTAATGCCTCTTTTGTGGAGGGCTTGGGCAGAAATGCTTTCACCTTCGCGGATAATACCCAGCAGGATATGTTCCGGACCAACATAGTTAAACCCGAGCTCACGGGCAGCGTTGTAAGCTAATTCCAGTACCCGCTTGGCTCTTGGTGAGAGAACTATTTTTTCCGGCGATCCTTCACCCCGGCCGATTAATGATTCAACGTCAGAAAAAAGATTAACAATGTCAACTTTTAGATTTTGCAGGACCTTTGAGGCCAGGCCTTCTTCTTTAATCAAACCCAAGAGTAAATGTTCAGTTCGAACATGGTCATGCCCCAGCCTTTTAGCTTCTTCAGAAGCAAGCTGCAGCAGTTTCTGCGCTTCATCTGAGAAATAGTCATAGAATCGTTCTGACGGCCGGCGTTTAAATAACGAAGCAAAAATATCCGGGAATTCAAAGAAGCCTGGAAAACCTAAAGCATCAAAAGAAGCGGCAGTTGGGAGCAAGCCTTCTTTGGCAGCGCAGTCGGGGCAAAGATGACGGATGGTTTTTTTCCCATTAACGATTTTAGTTATATGCACACTGGCGGGTTTACCGCAGGATTCGCAGAGTATTTTTTTGTTTTTTTCGCTCATTATAGTTATCCCCTTTAGAAATTTGATTTTAACATTTTATGAGGGTGTGTTTCAACCCTT
>JAHIUL010000062.1 GCA_018817195.1 Candidatus Margulisiibacteriota bacterium | reverse complement strand
GGGTGGTAGAGATCGTGGGTTCAAATCCCGCCGCTCCGATTCTTTAATTATGAAAACCTCAGATTTTGACTATAAATTTCCTCAAGAATTAATAGCCCATGAGCCAGCGAAAAAACGGGACGAATCTCGGTTGATGGTCTTTGACCGCAAACCTCAATCTATTTCCCATAAACACTTCTATGATATTGTTGATTATTTAAACCCTGGCGATCTTTTAGTCTTGAATGATACTAAGGTTATTCCGGCGAGGTTGATTGGGAGGAAGGTTGGGGGAGGAGCTAGGATTGAGGTTTTGTTAGTAAACAGAACACAGAACACTGAGCACGGAGCACAGGAGTGGAAGTGTTTGGTTAAGCCTGGGAAGAGGTTAAAAATTGGGACAAAGGTTGATTTTGGCAGGGGCAAGTTAGTTGGAACGGTTGTTGAGAAGTTAGAAACTGGGGAACAGATTATCAGTTTTAAGTACAAGGGAAATTTTTGGAATGTTATTTCTAAACTAGGCAAAACTCCCTTGCCACCTTATATTAACCCGCCAACCCGTAACTCGTCAACCCGCTACCAAACAGTTTACGCTGCTAAACAAGGCGCCTCAGCTGCGCCGACAGCAGGACTGCATTTTACTCCTGGATTGTTAAAGAAGCTGCGGAAGAAGGGCGTTAAAATCGCTTATATTACGCTGCATACAGGACTTGGGACTTTTTTGCCTGTTAGGACTGAGGAGATTAAAGATCATCAAATGCACTCCGAGTACTTTGAAGTTCCAAAACAAACAATTTCTGCGATTAAGAAGGCAAAGCGAGTTGTTGCGGTTGGAACTACAGTTGTTAGGACACTTGAAAATGTTTTTGCCTCAAAGACTCTAAGGCTCAAAGGGGAATCCGATCTATTTATATATCCTGGATATAAATTTAAAGTGGTTGATGCAATGATAACAAACTTCCACTGGCCGAGATCTACTTTGATTATGCTAGTATCAGCTTTTGCTGGGAAAGAGTTTACTATGAAAGCCTATAAACAAGCTATTAAGGAAAAATATCGCTTATTTTCCTTTGGCGACGCCATGTTGATCTTGTGAATTACTTAGTGTCTTCATGTCTTAGTGGCTAATAAATCTGTTATAATATAAAAAATGACCTTCAAGTTTGAAATCCTTAAAAATTCTAAGAAATCCAAAGCTCGTGTTGGTAAAATTCATACCCCACATGGCGCAGTTAATACTCCGGTTTTTTTGCCGGTTGGCACCTTAGCTACAGTTAAGACAATGTCTCCCAGAGATTTACAAGAAATTGGCGCTGAGATGATTCTATCGAACACTTATCACCTTTTACTGCGTCCTGGACCGGATTTGATCAGAGAAGCTGGCGGCTTGCACGGTTTTATGAACTGGCCAGGCCCAATTTTAACTGATTCCGGCGGTTTTCAAGTTTTTTCTTTAGCTCATATGAGAAAAGTTAAGGAAGACGGGGTTGAATTTACTTCTCACATTGATGGGGCCAAGCATTTTTTAACTCCAAAAAGTGTTCTAGATATCCAAAATGCTTTTAATTCTGACATCATGATGCCATTAGATGAGTGTGTGCCGTATCCGTGTGATAAAAAGCAGGCGAGGAAAGCGGTTGAGAGGACGACGAAGTGGGCGAGGACAAGCAAAGAGGAAGTAGAAAGTAGAGCGGAGAGCGGAGGAACGTTATTTGGAATTGTACAGGGAGGGATGTTTGAGGACCTGCGTAAGCAGTCGGCTGAGGAGATTGCGGAGATAGGGTTTCCTGGCTATGCAATTGGGGGAGTGTCGGTTGGCGAACCGCAGGAAGAGATGTTTAAGATGCTGGATGTTGTCACAGATATTTTGCCGGATGAACAGCCGCGACATTTAATGGGTGTTGGGTTTCCATCTGATATCCAGGGAGCAGTAAAGTTAGGCGCGGATATTTTTGATTGTGTCATTCCAACTCGTTTAGCCAGGCATGGGACTTATTTAAGCTATGAAGGCAAAGTTAGTATTCGCTTGGCTAAGTTTGAACGTGATTTAACACCAATTGATCCTACTTGTGATTGTTATTGCTGCAAAAACTTTACTAAAGCTTATATCCGGCATCTTTTCTGGGGACGCGAGATTTTGGCCCTTCACCTTTTAACTATTCATAATCTACGATTTTATATGCGCATGATGGCTGACATCCGTAAGGAGATAATGGCCGAGTGAAGTTTATAGCAGACCTGCATATTCACAGCAAATACAGCCGCGCTACCTCAGGGCAGATGGAACTTGAGGGCTTAGCCAAATGGGCCAAGCTCAAAGGCATTGATTTAGTTGCCTCTGGAGATTTTACCCATCCTGCCTGGTCAGCTGAATTAAAAAAGAAATTAAAACCAGCTGAAGAAGGTTTATATGAATTTGATGGCGTAAAATTTATTCTAAATGTTGAGATTAGCAGCATTTATAAAAAAAATGGCAAGGTACGCAAGATTCACAACCTGGTTTTTGCTCCGTCATTTGAGATTGTAGAAAACATTAATTGCGAATTGAATAAGATTGGCAATTTAGTCTCAGACGGTCGACCAATCCTAGGATTAGATGCTGAAAAACTAGCTGAGATTGTTTTTAATATTTC
>JAHIUL010000061.1 GCA_018817195.1 Candidatus Margulisiibacteriota bacterium | reverse complement strand
CCCTAGTCAAAAGAGGGAGCAAAGCTTGCAAGAATAATTTAAGTGTTTGACGGGCAATATTGGCTGCGCCAATTTTATAAAGAAAATCTATTTGTGGTTGTTGCAAGAGGTTGCCTTGTTTTTGTGAAATTCCCCAATGCTTAAATAAAACATCCAAACGCAGGGATAAGTCAGCCTGGGGCAGTATCATACTTAAACTATTTAGTCCTTCATAAACGCATAAGAGAAAACTGTAGCCTGTCAGGCCTTCAATGTTAGTTCCCATTCGTTTGAAAGCTGATTGAAATTTAGCTTCATGGAGGGAATAAAAGTTTTTAAACAACTTAAAACTAGGACCTTTTATTAGCTCAAGATGTCTTAACCCTTCTTCTAATGAGGGGCCTTTTAGCTCTAAAGCGTGATTGCCTATGATGGGGAAACCACCAGGAAAAGGCTTTTCCCAGCCCCTTCTCCCATGGGGAGGTTTATGTTGTTGGCCTCTATTTCTATGGGCTTTGAGCGGACGAATTGCTCGGGGCTCAGCCATGTATTTTTTCCTCCATATATATATCGACCATTTTCTTGCGAAATTTCACGCTTTTTGTTATAATAAACAGGAAAATTTAGGGAGGAGAAAAGTAAATGTCATATAAAATTGCAGTAATAGGTGGAGATGGAACTGGACCAGAAGTTGCTAAAGAAGGGCTTAAGGTCCTGGCCGCAGTCTCCAAAAAGCATAAATTTGATTATAAACTGGAGGAATTTGATTTCTCTGGCAGGCGATACTTAAAAACTGGCGAATTGGTTACTGATAAAGATATTGAGAAGCTGCGAGGCTATGACGCGATTTATCTTGGCGCAGTGGGTGATCCCGACGTAAAACCAGGCATTTTGGAACATGGTGTACTGCTGAGAATTCGCTTTGCTCTTGACCAATACATTAACCTTCGTCCAGTTATTCTTTACCCAAATGTTTGGACCCCGGTTAAAGATAAAGGTCCGGAAGAAATTGATTTTGTGGTTGTCAGGGAAAACACCGAAGGGCTTTATGCTGGTACTGGCGGCTATTTGAGAAAAGGCACGCCTGATGAAATTGCCACTCAGGTCTCTGTTAACACCAGAAAAGGAATCGAAAGATGCCTGCGCTATGCCTTTGAATATACAAAAAAGCGCAATAAGAGAAAGCAATTGACTCTAGTTGGAAAAACCAATGTTTTGACCTATGCTTTTGACCTGTGGGAAAGAACTTTTCACGAAATTGGCAAGAAGGATTATCCCAGCATAAAACGCGATTATGCACACGTTGATGCTACCTGCATGTGGTTTGTTAAAAACCCGGAGTGGTTTGATGTGATCGTAACTGACAATATGTTTGGCGACATTATCACTGACCTTGGCGCCATGATCCAGGGCGGTATGGGAATAGCTGCTGGCGGCAACATCAACCCAGAAGGCGTTTCCATGTTTGAGCCAATCGGCGGTTCAGCGCCAAAATATACAGGTAAAAATGTTATAAATCCTCTGGCTGCAATCGGCGCCATGCAAATGTTGCTGGAAACCCTTGGTGAAGATAAAGCAGCTAAAGATATTGATAAAGGCATTCGTTATGCTTGTACTCAGATGAAAAGTATGAGCGCTGGCAAGATGGGTATGTCAACAACTGAAGTAGGGGATACTGTCGCGGCTAACCTTTAATTATTCAGTTGGTCTGCTGTCCAAAAAGTAACTATCACTGACCGCAGTTTTAAAAGCAGCTTCAGCGCTACTTGAAGAATTTATCCGCCAATCTCTTTCCTTATTGATATTAAACCAATTAAAAGCCCTGATTTGAGGATAATCATTTTTAATTGTTAAAAATGTGCTGGTAATCCAGGCAGCTTTGTCCCCGCCATCTTCTGCACTAGCAAATTCACCAATCATTATTGGTTTGCCGTATGTAGAAAACGTTGCATATGAACTGCTGTAAATTTCGTCAAAGGTAAACCAGTCCCCAAAGCCCCAGTTATACCCATCTATGCCAATCCAGTCAACATAAGCACTGCCTGGATAATAATCAGAGGCTTCGTTCCAACTTTCGTTAGGAAAACTTAAATGATTTGGTGACCAGACCCATTTGACATTGG
>JAHIUL010000060.1 GCA_018817195.1 Candidatus Margulisiibacteriota bacterium | reverse complement strand
TCTTAAATAGTAATATATAATCTGCACATACTGATGTCAAGATCATGCTGTATTTAATTCTTCTTTTTATCTTTGGGACTGTTATTGGGAGCTTTTTAAACCTGTGCATCCATCGTTTGCCCAGAGGAGAGTCAATTATCAAGCCTCGTTCCCATTGTCCTGGCTGCAATCGAATTTTGCAGCCCTGGGAACTTATCCCCATTTTTAGTTACTTGCTTGCGCAAGGCCGGTGCCGGTATTGCGACCAGCCAATTTCTCTGCGCTATCCATTAGTTGAATTAGTGACGGGCCTATTGTTTGTTGTTGTTGCTTTCAGGTTTTCAGCTTTTAGCCAAATGGTTGAATATATTTTTACTGTAATTTTTACTTGTTTGCTTGTCTTAGTCTTTTTCATCGACTTAGAAAAACAAGTAGTAGTGGATAATATTGTGCTTGGCGGGATTTCTTTTGGCCTGGTGCTCAATTATATCAGGGGATTATCCTGGCCGGATGGCAGCGGGATTAATCCGTTTATCTCTGCGGTTTTAGGCATGATCATTGGTTATGTAATTCTTTATCTTATCAGAGCAATTTCTTCTTTTATCCTCAAAAAAGAAGCCATGGGCGAAGGTGATTTGTTTATCGCTGCTTTATTAGGGGCTTATTTGGGTTGGCAGGGCATGTTTCTATCATTGTTCTTGGCTTTTTTTGTGGGAGGGCTGGCGGGTGTGATTTTGTTGGTTTTCAAAAAGGCAAAATTAGGCGCGTACCTGCCTTTTGGGCCATCTCTGGTTGTGGGCGGGTTGCTGGCGTTGTTTTTTCAGGCGCAAATTATTGCCTGGTACATAAATTTATTTAGCTTATGAAAAGATTAGGATTTATACTGTTTATTCTCTTTATCATCTACTTTATTTTTCTTATCCGACAAGATATAATGGATAATCTGGATTTGAAGCGCGAGGCGCGGCAAACTGCTATTAATTTGAAGCACGAATCAGCCTTAGCCAAAAAATTAAAAGGCAGGTTAACTGAGCAAAACAGCAGCTTGTTTATTGAAGAAATTGCCCGCACACGGCTGGGCCTCATTAAAAAAGGCGAAACTGCTTATAAAATTATTAATAATTAACTTGAGCAGGGGGTGAAGAGAGTTTGTCGATTGAGATAGGTTCTGAAGTTGAAGGAAAAGTAACCGGGGTAGCTAATTTTGGAGCTTTTGTTGAACTGCCGGAAGGCAAGGCCGGCTTGGTCCATATTTCCCAGGTTTCTGACACCTTTGTTAAGGATATCAGCAAGCATATTAATGTGGGCGATATTGTTAGGGTTAAGGTTTTGGGCATGGCCAAGGAAGGCAAATATGACCTGTCGATAAAGCAGGTTGGTAAACCAGATTGGCAGCCAAAAAGTAGAAAACCACGCGAAGATAACAGCAGGCCTGTTCCTGGAACATTTGAAGATAAGATAACAAAGTTTCTTAAGCAGAGCGAAGATAAACTATTAGACCTCAAACGCAGCGTTGAGTCTAAGCAGGGCGGCCGCAAGAAAAAGAAAATTTAATTCCTGAAGCCCGGGTGGCGGAATTGGTAGACGCAAGGGACTTAAAATCCCTCGGTTGAATAAGCTGTGCCGGTTCGAGTCCGGCCCCGGGCAGATTCTAAAGTTTGGTTTCCAGCAGGAGGTGGTTGATGCCGAGGCGGGCTGCGGCGATTTCTTTGTTTTTACCGCTCAATTCATAAATACTGCGGATATATTCCTTTTCAAAGCTTGAGGCAAAATCACTGCCCTTGGCAGAAGATTTAAGCAGGATGTCAAAAGGCAAATCCTTTGTTTTGATTTCATCTGTTTGGCAGGTTAATACCAGCCGCTCAATCAATGCTTCCAGCTCAAACAGGTTTCCCGGCCAGACATAACTGGTTAAGGCGTCTGCTGCAGCGGAGTTAATCGAAATATTATTACCGTAAATTTTGTTGTATTTTTTTATCAGTTCATTGGCAATAAAAGGGATATCAGATCTTCTGTCGCGCAGCGGCGGCAGTTCAATTAACACAGTTGAGAAAAAGTTAAATATGTCCTTTTTGGCCCCAGCTAAGCCAGGCTTTGCCCCGCCGATCAGGCGTGCCTGCAGCGGCATTTCTGCGCCTTCACTGCCGACGCGGGAAAATTTTTGGCTAATAATAGTTTTAGCAACTTCTTCAGGCAGGGCCTCTAAGTTTTCAAGGAATAAGCTGCCTTGCGCAGATAATTCCAGCAGGCCGGTTTCGGTTTTGATATCAACAGTGCTTGTCCCCTGGCCGCGGCCGAATAAAACATTCTTGATCTTTGGTGTCGGGATATTATCAGAGAGGTGATAGGTAAAAAAGTTATTATCAGCCCGGTTGCTGTTTTCGTGGATCAGCCTGGCGACAAGCTCTTTTTCCGTCCCCGCTTCTCCAACAATTAATACCCTTTGGTCATCTTTTATCTGGCTGATAATATTATTGATTTTTTTTAATTTTTCGCTTTGGCCCAGGAGTTGTTGTTGCTTATTCCCCATGGTCCTTTGTGCCTTAAGCCCGGAGTTAAGGATTGATTTTTTTCTCAGGATTTGCTCGGTCAGCTTTAGGACGCTGTCCACATCAAATGGCTTGACAATATAATCGCGCGCGCCAAGATTTATGGCCCGGCTGGCTTTTTCCACTTCATTTAAGGCCGTGATCATGATGACTTCAAGGTTTGGGTTAATTTGTTTGAGGTGTTTTAGGGTTTCCAGGCCGTCCATGCCGGGCATGCGGATATCAAGGTAAGCCAGGTCAATCTTTTGGTCAGCCGCCAGCTTTAAGGCGACTTCTCCTGAGGCAGCCTGCAGCAGACGGTATTTCCCATCAAGAATCAAGGCGAAAGATTCTCTGATGGAAAGTTCGTCATCAACAACTAAAATGCTATACATTGGCAAAACGATCGATAATCAACAATGCCTGGCGGCGCAATTCCGAGTCGTGCATAATGCCGTTAGTAATTGTCTCAATCATTTGCTTAGCGCCTTTGGCTGCTACCAGGGATGCGCCGAATTCTGCGGCCACAGCCATTTTGACGATTTTGGCCACAGCTTGTTCAATGGTGTCCTCTTTTTTTAGCTCGTTGGCCAGGCCTTTTTCAAAGAGTTCTAATTTGGCTATATCTTCTTCTTCAAACTGGTCTCCAATTTCTTTTCCTAAAATGATTGGCAAGAATTCCTTTGCCGGACTCCAAGTTGTCTTTCTTATTTCTGTTTTCATGGCCCACCTCCGATAATTAATATTTCAACTACTTTTATATAAGCAACCTTATTGCCAGGAAAAACTGCTTGATTTGGCAAGTTTAGCACATATGTATGGGCAAAACAATATTGTGGCGCACTTGTAAGTGTGCAGGGATGCCAGATTGCTATTCATTGATATTGAGCTTTTTTTCCAACTGCAGCAAGGTATTGCGGTGTATCCCCAGCAATTTAGCGGCTTCGCCTTTTTTGCCTTTGGTTTTCTTTAATACGCGGCGGATGAAATCAGCTTCAAATCTTTTGACTGCCTGGTGAAAGCTTTGTTCTTTGGTATCTGGTTCACTGCAGATGGTGCCTGTAATTTCCTGGGGCAGTTTGTCTATGCTGATATTATCATCCTTTGTTAAGACGACGAGTCGTTCAACCAGATTTTCCAGTTCACGGATATTGCCTGGCCAATCGTGCTGTTCCAGCGCCTTAATTGCCTCTTTTTTAAAACCAACAATTTTTTTGCCAAACTCATGATTATATTTATGCAGGAAATGGGTTGCCAGCAGTTGAATGTCTTCTTTTCTTTCTCTTAACGGCGGCAAATGAATGGGGATAACATTGAGTCTGTAATAAAGGTCTTCGCGAAACTTATATTTTTTTATGGCTTCCCTGATATCAGAATTTGTCGCAGCAATAATGCGCACATCAACTGGGGTGGGGTAGCCGGCGCCAATCCTTTCAATTTCTCTTTCTTGAATTGCGCGCAGCAGCTTGGCTTGCATGGGCAGGGGCATTGAGCTGATTTCATCAAGAAAAAGGGTTCCGCCGTTGGCAATTTCAAATTTGCCGATTTGCCGTTCGTGGGCACCGGTAAAAGAACCTCGTTCATGGCCAAACAATTCTGATTCGAGCAGGTTCTCAGGGATGGCTGCACAGTTAACTGCAACAATTAGTTTCTCTTTGCGTGAGCTGCGATTATGAATTGCTTTGGCAACTAATTCTTTGCCCGTGCCTGATTCACCGGTGATTAAGACAGTGGCATTGCTTTTAGCCACGTCGTCAATGGCTTTAAAAACTTCCTTAATTGTTTTGCTTTTGCCGACAATTTTTTCAAACTGGTGTTCCTTGTCGATTAAATGGCGCAGAATTTGATTTTCCTGCTGCAGGCTTCTTTTTTCCAGGGCTTTTTCCACCTGCTCCTGAAGTGCCTCAATATCAAACGGCTTGGTAATATAGTCGTAAGCGCCCAAGCGGATGGCGTGCACGGCATTTTTAACCATGATCACAGCAGTGACCATGATTACTTCAATTGACTCATCAATGCCCTTGATAATTTTAAGGGCTTCAATGCCGTCCAGTTCCGGCAGGCGAATGTCCAGCAGCACAAGATCAATATGCTGTTGGTTTACAATTTCAATGGCTTCCTTGCCCGATTTAGCCAATTGAACATTGTAGTCCTGGCGCAGCAGCATGTGCATGGAGTCACGCATGCTTTTTTCATCATCAACAACCAGGATATTAGCTTTTTTATGTGTATCTTTCTTTTTCTTCTTCATGTTTTTTTTCATTATTTTTTTCTCTCTTTTAGAGAAGGTATGCTCATTTCCTTGCGATAATATGCTACTGTCCGGCGGTCAATTTTTGCCCCCTGTTTTTTCATCTGTTCAGTTATTTGGCTGTCAGACATGGGCTTAGTTTTGTTTTCAGCTTCAATTATTTCAGCCAGCATAGCTTTGGTGCGTGCCGCAGTTAAGCCTTTTGGCCCCCTGGGGCAAAGGTATTTTAAAGAGAACATCCCCTGAGGGGTCTGGATATATTTTTCTGTCACAGTCCTTGATATTGTTGACGGGTGCCTGCCGAATTCATCGGCCAATGATTTTTGCGAGAGGGGCGTTAACCAAGTGACCCCTTTGCGCAAAAAGTTTTCCTGGGTCGCAACTATCTTTCGCACTATTTTATCTAAAGTTTCACTTCTTTTGTGGAAATCCTCCATCAGGTTTTTGGCAATTTTGACTTTTTCCTGAAGAAAGGCCCTGGTTTTAGCGTCAGTTTTTGGATCATCCAGCATTTTTAGGTAGTGGGCAGAGAGATTAATTCTGGGTCCATACTGGGTTTCTAGATTTACGACCTTAAAGCCTTTATCTGTTTGCTCAACGGAAAAGGAGGGGATAACGTGACGGGTTTGCCCGCCAAAAGCAGACCCTGGATTAGGATTTAGGTTATTCTTAATAAAATCAGCTATTTCTGCGATACCGTTTTCCGGCAGGTTAAGTGTTTTAGCGATTTTGGCAAATTCTTTATTGCTGATGTCCTCAAGGTGTTTTTCAACTACTTTAGTTAATATTTCCTGCAGAGCATCATTTTCAAAATTATATTCCCTGATCTGGATCAATAAGCATTCTTTAACATCACGGGCGCCCACGCCTTCTGGCTCAAGCGTCTGGACAATTTTTAGGGCCTTATCAACCGTAGGCCGGGAAACAGAGAATTCGGCCATGATTTTTTCACGTAAACGGGGATAGTCAATCACAAAGCCGAAATCATCAATGTTTTCAATTATTTGTTTGGCCAGGCCATGATAGGGTGGTTCTAGGTCTTCCAGCTCAAGTTGTTCTAATAGATGTCCTTCTAATGTTTTTTCAACATTGCCGATATTTTCCAGGCCGGGCATCTCGCTAAAATCAGCTTGTTTTTTTAATTTTCTATCAGAAGATAAGTAGCGGATAAATTCAACATATTCATCCTGGCGTTCAACCTCCAGCACCGGGTTTTCTTCAGCTTCTTTGGTGATCTGCGCGACTAAATCAGGGTAGGAGAGGCTTAAGGTTTTAAGCATTTGGAGCATGCGGGGTGCCAGGAGCATCTCCAGAGTCTGCCGGACCTCAGGTTGAAGGTGTAGTTCAGCCATGTTATAATTATAACACAATCATCGCGGGGTGGAGCAGTCTGGTAGCTCGTCAGGCTCATAACCTGAAGGCCGTGGGTTCAAATCCCACCCCCGCTACCAATAAAATCTTTAAGGTTCCTGTACTGCCAATCAGTTTTAAGGCCGCCGATTGGCCCGGCGTGTGAGCCTCCGCTAAGGACAGCCAGATACGCTTCTTGAGGGGAATAACCATTTTCTTCGACCAGATAACGGCCGATTATTGCGCCAGTGCGGTCAGCGCCCCATTTACAGTGGATATAAACAGCTTGTTTCATGGCTTGTTTGATAACTTTCCATTCATATTTATTCGGAACTTTTAAAGCATGCATTGGTATATGAATTCTTTTTAGACCAGCTTGGGAGAGAAGCTTGTTGTATCGGGTTTGGATATTTGAAGTGTTTTCCAGGTCAATAATAGTTTTAATGCCCTTTGATTTTAAATAGTTCAAGATAGCTAAACATTGTTCGTCATCATTTTTAAAATCTGTTTTTGGATTTAATGGATGGCCGCCGGTGTGGATTTTTTTATCAATAATACGATAGTTGTAGGGCAGGGGGCCATTGCCCTGGACCAGTTTAAAAGGAAATGTTTCAACTTTTGATTCTACTTTATAGCTGATATATAGTTTTGATGCGTCAGTATAATCAGCCAATATGATTGGTTGGCTTAAAACAAGTGATTCGAGAGTAAGCAATAAAAATAAAGTTATAATAAGATGTTTATAAGGCATCCTGCCTTTGATTTTAGCAAGCTTGAAAATAAAATACAAACAGGTTATGATTATTAATGAGGGGGTGACTTTAGAATGGCGATTAATTCAGTTACTATTGAAGAAGGCTGCACTAGCTGCGGTTTGTGCGAACAAATATGCCCGGAAGTTTTTGAAATGCCTGACTTGGCTAAGGTAAAAGACGGAGCAGATTTGAATGCAAACGAAGAGAAGATCAGGGAGGCTGCTGATAGTTGCCCTGCTGGTGTTATCAAAATTAGCTAAATAAAGTTGAAAAGAAAAAGGCTCGGAACTTATTAATTAGGTTTCGAGCTTTTTTCATGCACTGGCCGCGCTTTTGGCAGCCAGATAGCCCGTGCTCCAGCAAAGTTGAAGGTTATAGCCGCCGGTTGGGCCATCCAGATCAATGATTTCTCCAGCAAAATAGAGGTTGTCTATTAATTTTGATTTCATTGTCCGCGGATCAATTTCTTTTAAGCTAACACCCCCAGTTGTAATGACAGCTTTGTTAAAGCCAGAAGTTGCGATGACAGTTACGGTTAGCTCTTTTAATAGATGCAGTAAGGTTTTGCGCTCTTCTTTGGTTACGGAATTAGCTTTTTTATCAGGTTCGATCCCAGATAGGTTGCCAATCACAGGAATTAATTTTTGCGGCAGTAAATCATCCAAGCAATTCTTCATCATTTTATTACTTTTGGTTTTAAAGTCACGCTGTAGGCGAAGATCAAGTTTGGGATAATCCAAGGCTGGCTTAAGGTCGATTTTTAATTCAACAGTTCCTTGTTTTAATAGTTGGGCAATGTTTTTGCTCATATCCAGGATGATTGGACCGCTCATGCCTTCGTGGGTAAACAAGGCTTCGCCAAAACGTTCGTCCTGTTTGCGGTTATTTTGATAGATGCTGATGCTTACATTTTTAAGGCTAAGTCCTTGCAGGTCTTTTACCCAATCTTCTTTAGTGATAATTGACATTAGCGCTGGATATGGGTGGACAACTGTATGGCCTAGATGTTTGGCCCAGCGAAAGCCGTCTCCTCTGGAGCCGGTTTCAGGATAGGAAACTCCGCCTGTGGCGATTATATATTTATCGGCTTTAATTGTGCCGGAAACGAGATTAACTTTTTCAACGGTTTGGCCATTTTTCGTTAGTTTCACTACTGGAGATTCACGCAAAACCTCAACTCTATTTTTCCTTAAAAAAGCCTGCAGGACCTTGAGAACGTCAGTTGCTTTGTCAGAAATAGGGAAAACCCGCTGGCCTCTTTCTGTTTTGGTTTCCAAACTGAGGGAGGCAAAAAAATTAATGGTATCTTCAATGCTAAAAACCTTGAGTGCAGGGTAGAGAAATTTCCCGTTTTTACCAAAAGCGGTTGTAAATTCTGATAAATCTTGTTCGTCTCTTGTGATATTGCAGCGGCCTTTGCCTGTTAAGAGAAGTTTTTTGCCTGGTTGTTTGTTTTTTTCAATTAAAACAACTGAAGCGCCGTTTTGCGCGGCAATTCCCGCGGCCATCAGGCCGGCAGGCCCGGCTCCGATTACGCAGATGTCGTAGTGTTTATTGGTCATATTATGATTCTAGCACATGTTAGCAGGCTAAGTTGAGCGGCTGTTCCAGTCTTAGCGTAAAGGTTGGCGCCCAGTCAACAACAAAACATCTAGCAGATAATTCTTTCAGTTGTGAGCCTTTAACGATTTGATCAATTGTAATATCTATGAGCGTTGCCCTTA
>JAHIUL010000002.1 GCA_018817195.1 Candidatus Margulisiibacteriota bacterium | reverse complement strand
CCGCCGGGAATAATAATGCAGTCAAAATCATCAAGCTTGGTAGTTTTGTGCCAGATATATTCAACTGGCTGTTTAAGGACTTTTTCTACCACGTGAAAACAGTCCATATCGCAGTTGGATCCGGGGAATACAACGACGCCAAACTTCATTAGACTTCCTTTAACTCAAAGCTGAAATCTTCAATAATTGGATTGGCCAGCAGTTTTTGGCACATGTTCTGGACCTCGTCCTTAGCCTTGTCCTGGTCCTTGGCCTTGAGCTCAACCGTAATAAACTTGCCCATCCGTACTTGTTCGATTCCGGAAAAATTAAGCGCTTCTAAGGCATGCTTAACTGTTAAACCTTGAGGGTCTGAGACTGTCTTTTTGAGGGTGATCTTAACTTCTGCTTTAAACATTGCAAAAATATAATAACAGAAAACAAGCATCAAATCAATAAGCCTGATTTCATGATATAATAACAAAAAATGAAGTATTATTCCTGCATAATAGGCTTGCTAATGGGTACTTTATTGTTTGGCCCGCCCGCTGAAGTCAGCACAATTGAGGCTAAACCTGCTGACAAAATATTCATTAAGGCAAAAATAGGGCAAAAAGAATATCGCTTAGAAATTGCCAACACCATGGCCAAGCGCGCGAAGGGATTATCAAACAGAAAAACCCTGCCAAAAAATCACGGCATGCTATTTGTTTTTAAAAATCCAATTAATGGCCAATTTTGCATGGAAGACATGAACTTCCCCTTAGATTTTGTTTGGCTGATGAATGATCAAGTAATTTATTTAACAGAAAATGTAGCTCCCCTGCCACCAAAAACTAAAGCAACTGAAGGGTTTAGTATTACCCAAAAACATAACAAAGTGATTGAATTTAATGCTGGCCAAATTGAGGCGTCAAAAGTTAAAATTGGGGACAAAATTATCTTTTCTGTGGATTAATTAGAGCCACTCTGGCGGTTCATTAACTGGTTCTTTTACCTTAGGCGCAGCACTATAATTCTTCTTTTTTACGCTTGAGGACCGATAAGCCGTAGCTTTTCTATAAGTCGGCGGCTTTTTAGCAACTTTTTTAATTGGAGCAGGGGCCTTTTTCTTAGCTGTATCTATTTTTATTTCTTTTTTAGCTTCAGCCTTTTTTTCGGCTGCCTCCTCAGAGGCCAAAAGCTCTTCCCCGCCTTTTTCTTCTGCCAAAAATTCTTCAATTGCCTGTGTTAAAGTCTTTTCCGGACCAATGACTGGAATCGGCAGCCATTTATTATTCTCATAACGCCAGGTTTCACCGGTTTCTGTATCCAGCAAGACAGGAACTTTTCTGGCTGTCAAACCAAATCCACCGACTGCACCGTTGAAAATAGTGTAGCGCCCTACTTCCGCCAACGAAACTGTTGTTAAAACTATTAAACTAAGGAACGCAGCCAAAATTGATCTTTTCATGGGAAATAACCTCCTGAAACCCTTGAAAACACTACTATTTTAGCATATTTCGTGGTATTTTGTCTATTTCCCAGGTCTTAAATTACGCTCAAAATATGAACTTGAGCAATTAAGACATCTCTAATTGCTCACTAATTGAGTAAATCACCAATTACGCCAATAACCAGGTCGCTAATTCCTCTAATTAACCCTAATCAACACTAATCACTATTTAAGATTTGGGAACTTAAAGTTAATTTATTTTAATCATTATAAAATAATAAATACGCGATAATTTGTGTAAATTAGAGTATTCGCGAAACTGGTTATTGGAGTCAATTCGCGATAAGCCAATTAGCGAGCAATTCGTGACAACCAATAAGTGGTATAATAATAAAGTAGCTGAATATCTATGAACATTAAAGAAATCCTAATTAACTTAAAAAATAAGCAGATATCAGTTGAAGAAGCTTATGCACAACTAAAAAATTTACCCTACGAAGACCTCGGCTTTGCCAAAATTGACCATCACCGCAGTATGCGCAAGGGATTTCCTGAAGTAATCTATTGCCAAGGCAAAACACCAGGCCAAATAGCAAAAATTGCCAAAAAATTAGCGAAAAAGAAGCAAAATGTTTTGGCAACACGGGCTGACAAAAAGGCTTTTTTAGCGGTCAAAAAATCCTTGAAAAAGGCAAAGTATCATGAGGAAGCAAGGATTGTGAGTTTGAAAAGAAAGCAGAGCTTAGAGCACAGAACACAGAACACAGGAATAATCTCAATTGTTACTGCAGGAACTTCAGATATTGCTGTTGCAGAAGAAGCCTCAGTTACCGCAGAATTCCTTGGTCATAAAGTTAATAAATTCTATGATGTCGGGGTTGCGGGACTGCATCGATTACTTAAGAACATCAAAGAGAGCGCCCAAGCTGATGTGCTAATTGTAGTTGCTGGGATGGAAGGCGCCCTGCCCTCAGTTATTGGCGGTATTATTGATAAACCAATTATCGCAGTGCCAACAAGTGTTGGATATGGGTCAAATTTTAAAGGTTTGTCAGCGCTTTTAACAATGATGAACAGTTGTGCGCCTGGAGTTTCAGTCGTAAATATTGATAACGGCTTTGGCGCGGCAGTTATGGCGCACACCATATTAACTACCAACTACCAACGGCCAAATACCAACAAAGATATAATCCTACAAATTGAGACGAATATTGATGATATGTCTCCTAAACTTTATTCACAAGCTATAAAAAAGATCATGAAGGCTGGCGCCCTGGATGTTTATATCACTCCAATACTAATGAAAAAGAATCGGCAGGCGATTAATCTGGTTGTGCTTTGTAAACCAGAAGATCGAGATCATATCCTGGAAGCAATATTTGATCAAACAACTACTTTAGGCGTTCGCATCCAAACAATTGCTCGGGAAAAATTAGCTAAGAAGATAGTTAAAGTTAAAACTAAATACGGCAAAGCTAGAGTTAAACTCGGCTATCTAGGGAATAAACTTAAAACTGTTGCTCCTGAATATGAAGATTATAAAAGAATGGCTCAAAAGCATTCGATTCCACTAAAATTAAGCTGCGATGAAATCCTTAGAACCTTTGAGCCTTAGAGGCCAAAAAACTAAATAGCCTCAAAGACTTGTCCTGAGTTAATCGAAGGACTTTAAGACTCAAAGAAAAAAACATTATGTTATAATAAACTTATGTTTATTGACACTCATGCCCACTTAACCTTCCCAGAATTTAAGATTGATCTGCCAGAAGTGATCCAAAGGGCTAAAGAAGCAAATCTTGAAGCCATCATTAATATTGCTTTGGATGATGAGGCTTTAACTGCTTCATTAAAAATAGCTGAAGAATATCCGAGTTATGTATTTAACGCCTACGGCCTCCAT
>JAHIUL010000059.1 GCA_018817195.1 Candidatus Margulisiibacteriota bacterium | reverse complement strand
TAAATTGAGTTGCTCTGTCTATTACTTCTGTTGTATCTATGGGATTGCGGCTGATCGATATTTTAGCTGCCAGAAGACTTGGGATAGCACCTGCGCCTGTTTCAACTAAAGCTTGTTTAACAACAGCAGCTCCTGAAAATTCGCTTTCACTGACATCGCGCTTGATGGTTTTTGTCAGTTTATCAATGTCTCGTGTTTGTGTTGCTTCTTTGGTCTCATGGAATAGTTTGCCGTAAGCAATAACTGTTTCGATTTGTGTAAAATCCCTAGGTTTCTTAACGACAAATTTTAACCCGGTTTCAAAATGTTCAATATTTTCAGGTTTATCAAAAACTTTTACTTCAGTTGCTTGATCTGTTGTTTTTAAGTATTCAGCTAAAGCATTGTTGGCTTGTTTTGAGAGTTTTTCGACAATTGTTCCTAAGCGATAGGCTAGGGCGATGACTTCTTCCTTGGCTTTTTGAGATTGGCCAGAAAGTTGTTTGACTACAGCTTGAGGCAGTAATTTTAGACCCGTAACAACTTTTTGTATAAAACTATCAAAGGTAATAAATGCTTTTTTTACCTTCCCATCATAAACATGAGTTAATTCTGTTGCACTAGCGGCTAGAAGTTCTTGTTGCTCTTTTTCAGCTTCAACAAGAGGAATATTTGCCTCAACTAGTATTTTTTCAGCAGATTTTCTAATAGGTTCAGCTGTTTTGGCAGTTTCTTTAGCCTGGGATTGTCGGATAATCCTGCCAACTTCGGCTAAGATTGCCAGAACTTCAAGATCTAAATGTTCTGGAGCGGCTGAGGCAATCTTTACATCGGTCAATTCTTTGCCGGTAAAAGATAATTCTAGAATTGCTTCCGCGATTCTTACTTTAATCAGGCGGACGGCCTGGGTTCTTTCTTCTTCTTTTTCTTCAGCGCATTTTTTAGCGGCAGCTGCTTGTGCTTGCCTTTCTTCTTCAATTTGTTTTTCAATTCTTTCAATTTGTCTTTGGTAGAGGCTGGTAATATTTTGAAGGCCTAAAAGTAGAAAATCAAAATTTGATCCTTCAGATAAATTCTTGACTACCTTTTCACTTGCTGCTTCAGCAGGTTTAAGGACCCTAGTCAAAAGAGGGAGCAAAGCTTGCAAGAATAATTTAAGTGTTTGACGGGCAATATTGGCTGCGCCAATTTTATAAAGAAGATCTATTTGTGGTTGTTGCAAGAGGTTGCCTTGTTTTTGTGAAATTCCCCAATGCTTAAATAAAACATCCAAACGCAGGGATAAGTCAGCCTGGGGCATGGTTGTGCCTAAAGTATTTAATCCTTCGTAAACGCATAAGAGAAAACTGTAGCCTGTCAGTCCTTCAATGCTAGTTCCTATTCGTTTGAAAGCTGATTCAAATCTAGATTGATGAAGAAGATAAAAATCTTTAAAAACCCTAAACCCAGTGCCTCTTTTTAATTCAAGAAGTCTTAATCCTTCTTCTAATGAGGGGCCTTTTAGCTCTAAAGCGTGATTACCTATGATAGGGAAACCACTAGGAAAAGGCTTTTCCCAGCCCCTTCTTCCATGGGGAGGTTTGTATTGTTGGCCTCTATTTCTATGGGCTTTGAGCGGATGAATTGCTCGGGGCTCAGCCATGTATTTTTTCCTCCATATATATATCGACCATTTTCTTGCGAAATTTCACGCTTTTTGTTATAATAAAAAGGAAAATTCGGGAGGAAAATAGACAATGTCATATAAAATTGCAGTAATTGGTGGAGATGGAACAGGTCCAGAAGTGGTAAAGGAAGGGCTTAAGGTCCTGGCGGCTGTGGCTAAAAAGCATAAGATCAAATATGAGCTTGAGGAATTTGACTTTTCCGGCAAGAGATATTTAAAAACTGGGAAATTAGTCGGGGATGAAGATATTGAAAAACTTAAAACCTTTAGTGCCATTTATCTTGGCGCAGTCGGTGATCCAGATGTTAAGCCGGGAATTATTGAGCACGGCGTACTGCTTAAGCTCCGTTTTGCTCTTGACCAGTATATCAACCTACGCCCGGTCATCCTTTATCCTAATGTCTGGACCCCGGTTAAGGATAAAGGCCCGGAGCAGATCGATTTTGTCGTTGTCCGCGAGAATACCGAAGGGCTTTATGTCGGTACCGGTGGTTATTTGAAAAAGGGTAGTCCAGACGAAGTGGCGACCCAGGTTTCTGTCAACACTCGCAAAGGAGTAGAAAGATGCCTGCGTTATGCTTTTGAATATACGAAGAAACGGAACAAGCGGAAACAATTAACTCTGGTAGGCAAGACTAACGTT
>JAHIUL010000058.1 GCA_018817195.1 Candidatus Margulisiibacteriota bacterium | reverse complement strand
TCAATAATAAAAGCCCCACCAAATAAATCCGGTAAAGAAAGTCCTAGAATTGTCACGATTGGAATTAAAGCATTACGCAGGGCATGTTTGAAGATAACGACTTTTTCAGGCAAACCTTTTGCCCGAGCTGTTCTAATAAAATCCTGGTTCAAAACTTCCAGCATTGCGGCTCTTTGATAACGAGTTATTCCTGCTAGACTTAACACAGTCATCGTAGTGAGAGGCAAAATCATGTGACGCATCACATCTATCAACCTAACCACCCATCCACCCTCAACCATCGGATCCGTCATCCCAACTGCCGGCAGCCAACCCAGGTGAACAGAAAATAATAACATCAACATTAAACCCAACCAAAAAGACGGCGTGGCCATGCCAGCAAAGGAAAAAAATGTCACCAAATTATCAAACCAGGTGCCTTTTTTTACCGCAGAAATAACTCCCAGAGGAATTGTTATGAGTAATGTAAGAATATATGATGAGATCATCAGCAAAAGCGTGGCTGGCAACCTCTGTAATACCTCAGAAACAACCGGTTGGCCGCTCATATAGCTTGTGCCAAAATCACCGCGCAAAACATTGCCCAACCAGTAGAAATATTGGATAATAATCGGCTTATCAAGTCCCCAGTTAGCGCGGATCCTGGCTAATTCCGCCGGGTTAACATCCGGACTGGTAAATAATGTGGTGGGATCGCCAGGCGCTAAGTGCATCACAAAAAAAGACAGCAGGGATACGCCTATTAAAAGAGGGATTAACTGTAACAGTCTGCGCAAGACAAATTTTTTCACGCCAACATTATAGCCCAAAAGTGAAATTTTCGCCATTGGAGAACGATATTCTAGAAGGAGACTTTTATGGAAGGTTCAATTAAATTATTACCAATAAGATCATCATCATTAAGCACATTGCCCAAGCAAAGGGCGATCTTTTTGGCTTATTTACAAACCAGGTCAAAAAGCAAACCAGGAGTGACCGCGCTTCCCATTGTTGAACCTCCTCGAGCAGCAATTACTTTTACACCAGTAATCTCACTGACAAAAGTAACGGATATTTTCTCGAGCCTGCCAGCAAGATGCCGGCGCAAAGATCATCGTGAGCGGGCTGCCAGCTACCTTAAAGCTTTAATGATGAACAATGGCCTCACTGGTTCTGGCAATTATATGACAGTGCAACAAATTGGCGATGCTTTAGGCATAAGCAAACAGATGGCTAGCAAAAGGGTAAATAAAGCCCTGTATCTCATTAGAGCAGATAAGCCGGCAATGGCTGCGCTGGAAAAAATGTGGCAATCCGCTTTAGCGCTCATCAACCAACTACTGGCCAGTGAATTAATTATCAGCCAGGCTGAAATCAAACAAGCTTTGATTAACCAAAATGTGGCCAATAAAGAAGAAGAAAAGCATCTTATTGCCCTGCTTTACCTGTTAAGCAGGGTCCTCGACAGACCACTTGCCCCATACTACATTAATATTAGAACCGGACACACGGCAACTGACATTAAGGACCCTGATGTTTTACTCTGCCGTGATGTCGACCAGTTTAAACGCCTGATTGCGCTATACTTTGAGGAAAAGAATGGCAGCATTAAAAAGGCTGTCTGGACAATTGAAGAATATCAAGCATTATTAGCAGAAAAACTTGGCATCACAATTTCCGGGCAGCGTTTGCGGATAATCCTTGAATCACACCCCAAATTTACAATTGAAGATAATATTGTTTATGCTGACAAACGGGATTTGAACCGAGATCAAATACGCGCCAAAATCAGAAAAACCATTAAAAGGCATGGCAAAATATTCGGCAACAAAAGGTCCCTGCACTACGCACGCATTGCCGAGCACATGGGCCTTGCCCCGGAAGTAGCCTACCCCTTGGTAAGCAGTTTTCCTGAATTTGTCCTGGTCGGCAACGGCATTTACGGCCTGGCCAAAGATTTCCCCGGCATAGAAAAAACTCCTTATCCGGATGTCAGAAGGCGATCCGGCACGTTTGCCGCAATTTATTTCGCCCTCCAAAATTCACAAGGAATGCTCAGGGCATCCGAAATATATAAAGCAACCCAGGCGGCTGGATTTAGATGGACAGAAGCCGCCATTGTCGCCATTCTTAGTGACGAAAGATACCGGTCCCTTTTAACTGTTGAAAAAAGGCAAGAAACTTTCACTCCAGCCCAAGATAGGGTGGTAAACATATTAGCTCAAAAGGGACAGCTTCATTACAGGCAAATAGCAAGGTTGACAGAAACTAGTGAGTCTGCAATCCATTATGCCTTGTCTGCTTGCCCTGATGTTATTCCCATTGGACAAGGTTACTATGATTTATTAGCCAGCCATCCTGACATAAGCGGTGTTATTCCTTTTCCAGACATTCCAAAAGCACAAAGCTCCCAGCTTTTTGCCCCGCTCTACTGCGTCCTTCGAGATTCAAACATGCCCCTTTCTACTAGAGAAATTTACCATGAGCTTGGGGCAAGGGGATATCGGTGCAGCAGGGATACAATCCTGAAGATCTTAAGACATATGGCTTACAGGGATTTATTTCAACAAGACGAAGATGGCAGATATAGCGTAAACGCCTAAGAAAAATAATTACTTCGTTACAAACACTTTTTCCAGATTCAAGAACAACCCAGCTGGCCCTGGTTTTGACAATCCTCCTACCCGATCCCTAATACCGCTCACTGCCTTGGGATACCATAAAAAGATATAAGGCTGGTCTTGGGTAATAACTTGCCAGAGTTTGGCGTAAATTTCTTTGCGCTTTTTCTTATCCATAGTTGTTCTGCCCAATTCTAAAAGCCGGTCTGCTTCGGGGTTATTATATTTTATAAAGTTTAATCCTGACGGATATTGACTGGAGTGCCAGATGGAATAAGCGTCAGGGTCTAAACCCAATGACCAGGCAATCATTACTGCGTCAAAGTCTTTGGGATCTTTGGCCGCATTGATAATCTTGAGCAGGGCTGACCATTCCATTACCCGGATTTTAACTTTCACCCCAACCTTCTTGTACTGCTGCTGCAGAACTACTGCTGCTTTCTCCCGCTCTTTATTGCCCTGGTTAACCAGCAGAGTGAATTCAAGATTTTCTGCGCCTGCTTCTTTTAATAACCGCTTGGCTTTTTCTGGATTGTATTCGTATTTTTCTACATCATCAGAATATGCCCAGGAAATCGGGGCTGACGGCGCATAAGCTGGACTGGCCAAACCTTTAAAAATTAAGCGGACCAGCTGTTCCTTATTTGTAGCATAGGCCAGTGCCTGGCGCACGCGCACATCCTTAAATTTTGGGTTGGCCAAGTTAAATCCCAGATAAGTATAAAGCAGGACATCTGTTTCAAAAACATTAATGCCCTCTTTGGCCTTCATCCTTTTGTAATCTTTAGGCGGAATGCCCGCATCATCAATTTCGCCTGCTTCCAAAGCAACCAGCTGCGCATTTTCATCTGGAATAATCTTGTAAATAATTCCAGCAAGTTTTGGCTTGCCCAGATAGTAATCTTCGTTCCTGACCAGGGTTAGATGGTCGCCTGTTACCCATTCTTTAAACTTGAACGGGCCGGTGCCAATTGGGCTGCGGTTAAACGCTGATCTGTTAATATCCTGCCCTTTTAAGATATGTTTGGGAATAACGCTCATGCCAACCTGCACCAAAAATGGAGCAAACGGTTTAGGCAAAATTGCCTGGACAGTATAGCGGTCAACCGCCTTAAAAACAATCGGTTGGCCTTCGATCATAAAATTGCTGCGGCGGACTGAATTGACTTTGGGATCAAGGATTGAATTAAAAGTGAAAACAACATCTTCAGCTGTAAACGCCTGGCCGTCATGCCATTGAACGTCTTTTCTTAAATCAAATGTCCAAACCTTGCCGTCTTCGCTCACTTCCCAGGATTCTGCTAAATCAGGGATCACCTCAAGATTCTCGTTAATTTTGGTTAAGCCGGAAAAAATCGTTCCTTCTACCGCAGAAGAGGCGCTGTCTGAGGAAAGAATTGGATTTAAAATAGAAACTTCGCCTAAGAGGCTGAAGATCAATTTACCATTGGGATCAGCCTGTGATGGATTTGGCAGCTTAATTGGCTTAGCCGCGCTATACTGCTTCGGCGCACAACCAGCTAGAAAAACTAAAACCACAATTAATAAGACAAATATTTTCTTTAAGATAGTCATTACATATTGCTTAATTCAAGGACTTTCTTAAGCCCCGTCCGATTATAACCGCTTAAAGTATATTTACCGGTCGAATCATCATATTTATAGATAATCTTTCCGGCCAGATCAGCATCTTTATATTCCTTGCCTGTAAAAGGATTTTGGGGGATAGAAGCAATATAGCCGCCCACAAGAAGATAGTTTTTGCATAAGCTTTCCAGGGCAATGCTTTTTTCCAGCGGGTAAACCTGGTTTTCCAGCTCATAAGCTTCAACAGCTAGTTGAACTGAATGCATAACTGATTTAACTGCCGCGGATTTTGCCTGATCTTTTGCCCCCATCAACTTTGGCACCAGAAAAACAGCTAACAGGCCGATAATGCCCATGACAACCAGCAGCTCAATCATAGTAAAACCTTTTTTCATTTAAATCACCTCCTTTATTATAACATTATTGAAGTTGTGAAATCACATTCATCATGGGTAAAAACATAGAAACAGCAATAAAGCCAACCACCAGACCAACAAACAGCGTCAAACATGGTTCAAGCAAGGCAGTAAAGCGTTTAAGCGCAACTTGTCTTTCACGCTCGTAGTAATCACAAATGCTTAAGAGCATCTCGGCCAGACGGCCAGAGTTTTCGCCAACAGATATCATCTGGAAGGATTCCTTTGGAAAAACTGGCTGCCTTTTCAAAACATCGCTTAAGCTATTACCATTTTCAATTTCTGCCTTTATATGAAAGAAGATGTTTTTAAATGCTTGGTTAGTTGACGAACTAGCCGCGGTATTTAAGGCTTCAATTATCGGCACCCCGCCCTTTAGCAGCGAACCCAAACTCCTAAATGCATTTATTACTTGCTGTTTGCGGATAAAACCGATTTTTAACAAAATTTGATCAACTTGTAAGCCGCCCTTGTGTGTCCTTTTATAAAATACGATTAAGAAGTACACAGAAACAACAGCAATAAAGAATAAAGACCAAAACCGGGAAAACACATCCCCAAATGCAATTATCAATTTAGTTAATAAAGGCAGTTCCGCGCCCATGTCAGCAAAGAGGGATTTAAAACCGGGCAAAACAAAGACCAGTAAAACAAACATTGATAGAAAACATAAGGCTAAGATAAAGCCTGGATATACCAGGGCGCTTTTTATCTTATCCTCTACTTCTGCCTGATGCTCATAGTATTTGCTTAAATTTTCCAAAGCTTCTGCCAAACTCCCTGATTTCTCCGCACCTTGGGCAGTGCTAATAACCATCTGAGGAAAACTTCCATTCATAGCCTGGGCTAATGACTGGCCATCAGCAATCTCATTAATTAATGATTCATATTTATTTGTCGAAGAAATATTATTAACAATTTGCAAAGCTTCAAGCAGTGGCACCCCAGCTGTTAGCAACATTTTCAACTGATCGCAGAAGTGGGCGATTTGGCGTTTATTGGGAACAAGTTTTTTTCTTCCAAACATAAAATCCGAATGACAAAGCCTTAATGACGAACGAAGTCCCAATTTCCAATGCAGCAATTTCATTTTCTACCTTTTCTGGTTTTATTAACAATTGAAGAAAATATTAAATTCAATTCTTGAGCTTCCCGCTTATGCTGTTGAGCTTCATCAATTAACCTGGGATAAGCAATTATGATCATCCGCAACCAATGTTTTGTTTCCTTAGCTTCCTTGCGGCATGTTGCAATCTTATATATAAACTCTTTTTTTGAAAAAGCATCATCTGCTTCACAATAATTCGCCCCAACACTTGTGGCAGCACGTATTAATTGATTTATCAAAGATCGAGTTATTGAACTTTCTGGTATTTTTCTTGCGAACCTAACAACTTGCTCCCCAAAAAGGGCCGTTCTTTCCTCCAAATCATATTTTTTCTTGGGACATTGTGACTTGGTTATTCCTTCGTCATTGCTTAATTCGTCATTCGTCATTTTATTACCTCCTCTTGAAGTCGCAATTTGCGACTTCTAGACTAGTAGCAATGTTATTACCAAGATTAGAAAGTAGAGAGTAGAAAGTAGAAAACAGGAATTATTAGCATAAAAACAATAAAAAATGACAATCCTATTATCTATTTTCTATTGTCGACTTTCTACTAAGGGTGTCGAAATTTCGACAGTTGATGACTATTTTTTCTCTATGCGAGGAAACAGAGGTTCGCCTTTGGCAATCTTGACGCCATCTATCTTAGTCTTGAGGGTGATTGGGGGAACAAATCCTAATTGAGTGGCCATCTTTTCAGCAGTCGTTGGCATAAATGGAGCAATTGAAAAGGCGCAGATCCGTAAAACTTCGCAGAGATTGTACATGACAGCAGCTAATTTATCCGTCTCCCCTGCTTTGGATAATTTCCATGGGGCTTCTTTTTCAATATAACTATTTGCTTTGCCAACTAACTGCCAAACTGCTGCTAATGCATCAGAAAATGCTAACTTATCCATATGTTGATCAACAATCTTGGGCGTTTCTTTAATTAAACCAACCAACTCTTTACTCAAATCGTCAAAGACAGGCGACTGGGGACTGGGGACTTGCGACTCGAAATATTTCTCAACCATCGTAAGCGTCCGGTTCAGCAAATTCCCTAAATCATTAGCTAGATCAGCATTAAAACGATTAATAAATGATTGCATGGAAAAATTCCCATCATCGCCAAAGGCAACTTCTCTCATCAAAAAGTATCTTACCGCATCCACTCCATATTCTTTGCTTAAAGCTATTGGATCTACCACATTACCTTTGGACTTACTCATCTTCTTGCCTTCCACCGTCCACCACCCATGACCAAATATCTTCTTTGGCGGCTCAATGCCCAAAGCCATCAGCATGCATGGCCAGGTCACTGCGTGAAAGCGCACAATTTCCTTCCCCATTAAATGCACATCTGCCGGCCAGTACTTTTTAAACTCCTCACCCACTGGATAGCCAAGAGCAGAAATATAATTGCTCAAAGCATCAAACCACACATAAACTACATGCTTGGGATCATCCGGCACACTAATGCCCCAGGGAAAAGCCGTGCGGGTAATTGATAAATCTTTTAAACCCTGCTTGATAAACTGAAGGATTTCGTTTTTGCGCGGCTCAGGTTGAATAAAGTTAGGATTTTTTTTGATATGCTTTAAAAGCTGGTCCTGATATTTAGAAAGTTTAAAAAAGTAACTCTCTTCCTTTAAAAC
>JAHIUL010000057.1 GCA_018817195.1 Candidatus Margulisiibacteriota bacterium | reverse complement strand
TTAAGGAATATCAGAAGAAAACAAAACGCCGCGTTATGATCGAATATGTTGTTTTAAAGGACATTAATGATGGTGAAAAAGAAGCCAAAGAACTAGCTAAAATTGCCCAATCATTTGACAGCCATGTTAATTTAATCGCTTACAACCCTTCGCGAACCTCAAACCTTAAACCCGGAAACATCAAACATCTCGAAACAGTGCTAAAAAAAGCAAAAGTTGTTGCTACTATACGAAGAAGTTTTGGGCAGGAAATTTCAGCGGCCTGCGGACAGCTCTCCACAAAAAGCCAGTGATATGTTAGAATAACCCCATTATGAGCCAAACAATAAGCCAAAAAATACTCGCTAAACACGCTGGACAAAAAAAGGTTGAGGTGGGACAACTTATTAACTGCAAAGTTGACCTGGTCCTGGGCAATGACATTACAACGCCTCCAGCTATTAAGGAGTTTGAAAAGATTGGCGTTAGAAAAGTTTTTGATAAGACGAAGATTTTTCTTGTGCCCGACCATTTTACTCCGGCAAAAGACATTAAATCCGCAGAACAAGTTAAAATGATGAGAGAGTTTGCTAAGAAATACGGCATAGTTAACTTTTTTGAAATTGGCTGTATGGGAATTGAACATGCCCTGCTGCCAGAAATGGGAGCAATAAAAGCTGGAGATCTAGTTATCGGTGCTGATTCTCACACCTGTACTTACGGCGCGCTTGGCGCTTTTTCAACTGGTGTTGGCTCAACAGACATGGCTGCAGCCATGGCAACTGGTGAAGTTTGGTTTAAAGTTCCTGAACAACTTAAATTTATTTTTAAAGGTAAACTTAAAAAGTGGGTTGAAGCTAAAGATCTTATCCTTTATACAATTGGCCAAATTGGCGTTGACGGCGCCCGCTACATGTCAATGGAATTTACCGGTCCAACAATCGCACAACTTTCTGTTGAAGGCCGGCTAACCATGGCCAATATGGCGATTGAAGCCGGCGGCAAGAACGGAATTTTTGAAGCTGACGCTAAAACCCTAGCTTATCTCAAGAAAACAAAGGCTGGCAAAGGAATAGTCTACAAATCAAACCCTGACGCTGAATATAAAATGGTCTATGAGTGGGATGCGTCAAAAATCGAGCCGCAGGTCTCCTTCCCTCACCTGCCCAGCAATACTAAACCAGTCAGCAAATGTAAAAATGTTAAGATTAACCAATCTGTCATTGGGTCCTGTACCAATGGCAGAATTGAAGACATGAGAGTTGCAGCTAAAGTTCTTAAAGGTAAAAAGATTCATAAAGATCTTAGATGTATTATCCTTCCTGGAACACAAGAAATCAGCATGCAAATGATTAGAGAAGGCATAACAGAAACGCTAATTAAATCTGGGGCAGTTGTTTCCACCCCAACTTGCGGACCATGCCTTGGCGGGCACATGGGAATTTTGGCTGAGGGTGAACGATCAATTGCTACGACAAACAGAAACTTTGTCGGCAGAATGGGACATCCAAAATCAGAAGTCTATCTCTCAAACGTTGCTGTAGCAGCTGCTTCTGCTATTGCTGGACATATTGTTAGTCCGGAGGATTTATAATGAATGGACGCGCTTGGAAATTCAAAGATAATATAGACACAGACTTGATCATTCCAGCCAGATATCTTAATACGTCAGACCCAAAAGAGCTGGCAGCTCACTGCATGGAAGATGCGGACCCAAAGTGGATTGGTAAAATGCAGACAGGAGATTTTATAGTTGGCGGTGAAAATTTTGGCTGTGGTTCTTATCGTGAGCATGCACCGATTGCTATTAAAGCCGCTGGAGTTTCTGCTGTAATTGCCAAATCTTTTGCTCGGATTTTCTATCGCAACGCTATTAATATCGGCCTGCCAATTCTTGAGTCAAAAGAAGCAGTTGATGAAATTCACCAAGGTGATCAAATAGAAGTTAACCTAGCTAAAGGTGAAATCAAGAACCTCACTACAAAATCCATCTACAAAGCACAACCCTTCCCAGAGTTCATGCAAAAGATCATTAAAGCTGGCGGACTTATTAAGTATTTAAAAAAGAAACGCTGATGAAGGTTTTCAAGGTCAGCATATTTACCCTGGCCATAATTTTAATTGTCTCTGGTTGTAATGCCTATACTTCAACTAGGACAACAACAACTACTACTACGCTCCCCTCATCTTCCGGCTGCTACATTGGCGCTTATGTCAACGGCCTTTCCAACACCTTAAGTTTTGAGACAATAATTGGTAAAAATTTAGCCATCAACATGTGGTTCATTAACTGGGATGATAACTTCCCAACATCAGACTGCAATACTGCTTATAACTATGGCGCTGTGCCAATGATAACCTGGGAACCATTTCTTAGTACTACAAACAGTCTAGAAGCAATAAGCAATGGTGATTATGATACTTATATTACAAACTTTGCCCAGGATGCAAAAAGCTGGAACAAACTTATTTATCTAAGATTTGCCCATGAAATGAACAGTGATTGGTATCCCTGGACAGGCGACAGCAACGGTGGATCAAGTGGTCCAGCTAAATATATTGCCGCCTGGAAACATA
>JAHIUL010000056.1 GCA_018817195.1 Candidatus Margulisiibacteriota bacterium | reverse complement strand
TGGAGATTATTATGATCAATGATTTTGAACTCTGGAACATTGATCTGGAGAAGCCGGAGAATACGCATGTTGTTTATCGCATTAGGCCAAAGGTTGCCTGGAAGTATGGGGTTGGCACACTATATGTTTCAGACGATCTTTTCCACAGCTTAAAATACGGCCAGGCTTTTCGTAATTGGGCAACCATCGGCTTTGTTAAACCATTGAATGGTTTGAGCCTTGATCTTTATTACTCTTATGAAATCGAGCGAACGCAGTTTCTTACTGATAACTGGGAGAACGCGCATGTATTGGGCACAAGGCTTATTTGGAATAGGGAATAAAGCTTATTTAAGAAAATAGCCTGCGAACTTTAGAAGATGTTTTTGTCAAACTGACGGAGGCGGCATGAAGAGCCTGACCTGGGTAATAAGCAAAAAGGAATTTATCCATATCTTCCGAGATTCCAGGACACTGATTATGGTCTTGATTTTTCCGGTGTTTTTTCTGGTCTTGTTTGGCTATGCTGTTTCATTTGACGTAAAACACCTGCCGCTGGCTGTGCTGGACCAGGACAAGACAGCAGCCAGCCGCGAATTTATTCTTAAATTTACCCATGGCGGTTATTTTGACCTGGTTGAAAATTTGGATTCGGTCTCACAATTTGGGGCGAGGCTGGACAGCGGCAAAGCAAAAGTGATTTTTAATATCCCGTCAGGTTTTTCAAAAGACCTTGCCACAGGCAAAAAGACCAAAGTGCAGGTCCTGCTTGACGGCTCTGACCCAACCATTGCTTCTTCAGCCACGGGCTATATCAGCTCCATTGCTGAGGAATTCTATCAGCAGGTGATGATAAAAGTCTTGCAGCGCCGGGGAATTAAAGGCATGGGCAAAAGACCTGTCAATTTAGAGACGCGTATCTGGTACAACGAAAACCTGCGCAGCCTCAATTTTTTTATCCCGGGCCTGATTTGTGTGATATTGATGATGATGTCAGCAACCTTAACTTCTTTGACCATTGTAGCTGAAAAAGAAGAGGGCACCATGGAGGCGCTGGTCGTCAGCCCGGTGAGAAAGAATGAGCTTATGCTGGGCAAGATACTGCCTTACGTAATTATTGCTTTATTGGATGTTGTGCTTGTGGTCGCGGTTGGGTCTTTATGGTTCCATGTGCCGATCAAAGGCAGTTTAATCCTGCTCTTTGGCAGTTCATTTATTTTTTTGTTAGGGGCCATGGGCATCGGCCTTTTTATCTCGGTTAACGCGCGCTCAAGCCAGGAAGCGATCATGATCGCACTCTTGGCAACTCTGCTGCCCACCATCCTTTTGTCGGGTTTTGTTTTCCCGATTGAAAATATGCCCCTCGTGCTGCAGGGGATCAGCTATCTGATCCCGGCCACGTATTTTCTCGTGGTGCTGCGCGGTATTTTTCTGAAAGGCATTGGGCTGAATTATCTTTGGTGGGACCTGCTGCTGCTTTCTGTTTTTACTTTGCTTATTATTCTTGGCAGCGCCAGAAAATTTAAAAAGAGGATTGAATAAATTTATGGACTCAAGATTATTTCATTTTATTAAAAAAGAATTTATACAATTGATCCGCGATCCGCGCATGCTTTATGTGGCCATCCTGGCGCCGGTCATTCAGTTGATTCTCCTGGGCTATGTGGCTTCGGTGGACATTAAACATGTGTCTACTGCGGTCTTTGATCAGGACAAGTCAGTTTACAGCCGGGCTTATGTTGCCAGCTTTAAGAATTCCGGATATTTCGATATTAATTATTATGTAGACAATGATGAACAAGTTGTTAATCTGCTTGATAGCGGTCGGGCAAAACTGGTCCTGCACCTGCCGCCTGATTTTGGCAGGAAAAGTGTCAGGGGAGAGCCGGTGTCAGTGCAGGCAATACTTGACGGCGAGAATTCTTCAACTGCCACCATTATTTCCGGCTATATCAACCAGATAAATTTTCAGCAGGCCCGGTTGCCTGACTTATTTGGCCTGGAGACCCGCGTCTGGTACAACCCGGAAATGAAGAGCGTCAATTTTATGGTGCCGGCTATTTTTGCCCTGATCCTGACCATTATCAGCATGCTGCTGACAGCTTTTTCTATTGTCAAAGAAAAAGAGCGCGGAACCATGGAGCAGTTGATTGTTACGCCGCTCAAACCCCATGAGTTGATCTTGGGCAAGCTGCTTCCGTTTACGATTGTCGCTTTTTTGGATATAACCCTGGTATTTTTGATTGCCACGCTTTGGTTCAAGGTGCCGATGCACGGCAGCGTGGCCCTGCTTTTCATTTTAGGGGCGATCTTTTTGACGACTGGATTAGGCCTGGGTGTTTTTATTTCAACTATTTCCCATAACCAGCGCCAGGCCATGATGTCCGCCTTGTTTGTAATAATTCCTTCCATGATACTGTCTGGTTTTATTTTTCCCATCGCTAACATGCCCAAGGCTATTCAGGCGCTTACCTACCTTATCCCGGTGCGCTACTTTTTAAGCATTGTCAGGGGGATATTCCTTAAAGGCATTGGCATGAAATATCTCTGGCCGGACGTTTGGCCGCTGGCCCTTTTTGGCGCGGTAATATTAAGTTTAAGTATAATTAGGTTTAGAAAGAAGCTTGAATAGGCCGCTGGTATGGGATGGCATGGTTGATCGGTCAGCCTTGCTAAAAACATTTTAGAAGCGTAGAATAAAAACATGCGCGGCTGGAGCAAAGATATTGGGGACTCATTGTCTTTAAGTTTTGAACTTGTTTTGCCGACTATTATTGGCGCTTTGCTGGGATACTATATTGACCGGCGTTTGGGTTCTTTTCCCATAGTGCTGATTATTGGTTTGTTCCTTGGGGCAGCAGCTGGTTTTTGGAATGTTGCCCGAAAATATATTGGTTTGTCGAGCCAAAAAGAAAAGAGATGATATTTTCTTATGGGTTCTGGAGCTGAGGGCCTGCATGTTTGGTTAAACCTTTCATTGCTGGGTTTTGATATTTCAATAACTTCAGCTGTGCTGGTTGTCTGGTCAGCCGCCGCACTTGTGTTCCTGCTGGCTTTTCTGGCCACGCGCAAACCGCGCATTGTCCCGGGTTTGCTCCAGAACATAGTGGAATTTATTTATGAATTTATTGATTCCCAGACCAATGAATTGTTTGGCAAAGAGAGCCGGCGTTGGCAGCCTTTTATTTTCGCGTTATTTTGTTTTATTTTAATCTGCAACTTACTTGGCATGGTGCCTGCTGTTTATCCCATCACGGCTAATATTAATATCACGGTTACCCTGGCTGTCATGGTTTTTCTTGTTTATAATTTTGCCGGCATCAGGGACTATGGCCTGCTGCGCTACCTGGCTTCTTTGCTGCCCAAGGACGTGCCAATCTACATTATGCCGCTTATGCTGATTGTCGAAATATTGGGCCATTTGGCGCGGCCGTTTTCCCTGGCGATCCGTCTTTTTGCTAATATGTCAGCCGGCCATTTGGTTGCTTTTACACTCTTGTCTTTTATTTTTGTGTTTAAAAATGTTTGGGTAACGGGCTTTCCCCTGGCAGCCAGGGTGATTATTGGTTTGTTTGAAGTTTTTGTGGCATTGATCCAGGCCTATGTGTTTGCTTATCTGGCGGCTCTTTATATAGGTTTGGCTATTGCGGAAGAAGAATAATATAAAAAAGGAGGGTTACTCATGTTGGCACATTTAGCCGCGGGATTGGCAATTGGTTTAGCGGGGCTTGGCGCGGGCTTAGGCATAGGGATTATTGGCTCAAAATCAGTTGAGGGCATGGCGCGTCAGCCGGAAGCAGCGCAGAATATCAGGGTGACGATGATTATTGCGATTGCTTTTGTTGAATCAATTGCTTTGTACGCTTTGCTGGTTTCTTTTATGCTGATCGCTAAATAAGAGGAGATTATTTATGTTTGAGCTTGATACAGGCTTAATATTTTGGACAATTATATCCTTTTTGATTTTATTATTCCTGCTTTATAAGCTTGTTTTTCCGCCGCTGTATAAGCTATTAGACCAGCGCAAAAAAGCCATCGAAGGCGGACTGGCGCAGGCCGAACAGGCTAAACACGAAGCCGAGGACCTGCTCAGGCGCTATCAGGGCCAGCTGGCTGAAGCGGAAAAAAAGACTGCTTTGATGTTTGACGAGGCCAGGCGCAAATCGCAAGTCTTGCGCGATGACACTTTGAAAATTGCCCAAAAGGAAGCGCAGACCATTATTGAAAGCACAAAAAGTGATATTGATGCCTTTAGGAATAAGGCGGTTGTTTCGTTAAAAGAGGAGATCGCTGAAATTATTGTTGATGTTAACAAGCGCTTGATCGGCAAGACCCTTGACCGCAGCGATCAGTTGCGGCTGGTTAAAACGTCGATTGAAGAATTAGAAAAAAATGTTAAAGGGTAAATTTTCGCTAAATTACGAGCAGCTCTACCGCGAAGCGCAGAGCAGCGAAGTCGAAGTAAAGCTGGAGGATGAGCTTTACAGCTTTAGCCGCCTGCTCAATGAGCATTATGATTTTAAACTGTTTCTCGAAGATCCCAGGATTACCCAGGCTTACAAGAAAAAATGCTTGGCCAAGCTTTTACCCGAAGGGATCAGTGATAATTTTGTATTGATCGTTCACATGCTGATCGATCACGGCCGCGAGGAAATGATTGAAGAGCTTTCTTTGGATTTTACCAAGCGCCTGGCCAAGGAAAAAGGTATTTTGTTTGGCCGGGTCAGGAGCGTTTATAAAATACCCAGGGAACTGGCGCATAAACTGCAGCAGGTTATGCAAAAGCTGACAAAGAGCCAGGTAAAATTGCGTTATGAAATAGACGGGACAATTTTAGGCGGGCTGGCTGTTCATTTGATCAACGGCGAGGTTTGGGACGTAAGCTTGAAGCACAAACTGGATGATATCAGGTCGGCAATCCTGAAATAAGACAAGGAAACTTTTATGGTTGAATTTATAAATGTTGAAGAAATATTAGCTGAAATAAAACGGGACATCAGCAAGCTCAAGGTTAATATCAAGGCGGAAGAAGTTGGCGTGGTGACGGAATCAGGCGACGGCATTGCCCATGTGACCGGCTTGCCCCATGCCATGGCCGGGGAAATGATCAAGTTCTCTTCCGGCACTTTTGGCCTGGTTTTTAACCTTGAGGTTGAAGAAGTTGTTTGTATTATCCTGGGGTCGCACACCTCTGTTCGCGAAGGCGACTCTGCCCTGTGTACCGGCCATATCATGTCTGTGCCTGTTGGCAATAACTTGCTCGGCCGGGTCATTAATGCTTTAGGCCAGCCTTTGGACGGCAAAGGCAAGATAGCAGCGGACAAGTATCGGCCGCTGGAATATCCCGCGCCCTCGGTAATTGACCGCTCGCCGGTTGATAAGCCGCTGCAAACGGGATATAAGCTGGTTGATGCCTTGATCCCGATAGGCAGGGGACAGCGTGAACTTCTCATTGGCGACCGCTCCTCAGGCAAGTCAGCCATTGCTATTGACACGATTATTAACCAAAAGGGCAAGAACGTGGTTTGCATCTACGTGGCTGTCGGCCAAAAATCTTCCAGCATTGTCTCTCTGGTAAAAAAATTAGCAGACACAGGCGCGCTTGATTATACTATTGTGGTTGACGCGCCGGCGTCAGATCCCGCGTCTCTGCAATATCTGGCGCCCTTTGCCGGCTGCTCCATGGCTGAGGAGTTCATGTATTCCGGCAGGGATGTGTTAATTGTTTATGACGATATGACAAAACACGCGGCTTCCTACCGCATGCTTTCTTTGCTGCTCAGGCGGCCGCCAGGACGCGAGGCGTATCCTGGAGATGTTTTTTATCTGCATTCGCGCCTGCTGGAGCGGGCTGCTCGTTTGAGCCAGCAAAAGGGCGGCGGGTCGATGACGGCCTTACCTATAATTGAGACCCAGATGGGCGATATTTCCGCTTATATCCCAACTAATCTGATATCCATAACTGACGGCCAGATATTTTTGGATACTGCTTTGTTTAACGCCGGCATGCGGCCTGCTGTTAACGTTGGCACGTCGGTTTCCCGTGTCGGAGGTAAAGCCCAGATCAAAGCAATGCGCAGACTGGCCTCTAATCTAAGGATGGATATGGCTCAGTTCCGTGAAAAACAATCTTTTGCTCTTTTTGCTACCGAATTGGACAAGGTAACCCAGGTCCAGCTGAAGAGAGGCCATATTTTAACCGAGGTTTTTAAACAGATAAATTTTGCGCCAATGCCGGTTAGCGAGCAGGTGGTTGTCCTGTATCTGGCTGTTAAGGGCTACCTGGATTCTCTGGAGCCAAAAAAAATCAACCAGTTTGAGCAGAGTTTTATTTCCTATCTCAAAGTTGAAAACCTGGATTTATTAGTTGAACTGGAAAAGAAAGAGGATTTTGATGAGGCCTGGGAAAAGAAATTAGGCAAAGTGTTTTTGGCTTTTAAGGAAAAATTTAAACATGTCTGAGCTGATCAGATTAAAGGAAAAATTAGGCACTATCGGCAAAATCCATCAAATGACAGAGGCCATGCAGATCATTGCTGTTACTCAGCTAAAGCAGGTTCAATCCAGGCAAAAAGCTGCCCAGCATTATAAGAAACATTACGACCGGATGGCCAGGCGTTTGAACATCAGGCTGAAGCGGCGCAGCGGCAGGATAGAGCCAAAGAATTTAATTTACGTCTTTGGTTCAGACAGGGGCTTTTGCGGCTCGTTTAATGAGAAGCTGGTGGCTAGGGCGGCTGAAGTAGCCAAGACTCAGCAGGCGGCTGGCTTTGATGTTGATCTGGCTGTTTTGGGACGCAGGGGACAAAGTATTGCGGCTGAATTTGATCTGCCTAATCTGCGTCCGATAAACCCGGTTAACAAGGTGATTGATTTTGGGCAAATTAGCGGGATGGCGCTTGAAGCTTATCGCGCCTATTTTCAGGGCCGGGTCAACCAGGTTTATTTATTATATAATGAATTTAAAACAATGCTTTTTCAGTCGCCAAGCCTGGTTTCTCTTTTGCCTTTTGACCGGCCGGAGGCAGGCACAGAAGATCAAATGCTTATTGTGGAACCATCGCTGTCAGCTGTCAGGCAATATGTGGTCCTTAATTATATTAAAGTTCTTTTTTATGACGCTTTTTTGCAGACCCGGTTGGGCGAGGTAGGGGCCCGTTTGATGACCATGAGGAACGCGACAGAAAACTCCAAAGAACTTATTAAAGAACTGCGGATTAAATATAATAAGGCTAGGCAATCAATGATCACCGTAGAACTCTCGGAGATTTTGAGTTCTTTTGAGATACTTAATGAAGGAGCAGATTAGATGGCAATAAATATTGGCCGGGTAGAGCAGGTTGTTGGGCCGATTATTGATGTGCAGTTCCCGCCCCAGCATATTCCGCGCATCAGGACCCAGCTGGAGATTATTCATGGGGATAAGCGCATCATCGCGGAATCAGCCATGCAGCTGGTTGGTAATGTTGTCAGGGCAGTGGCGCTGGAGCCGACTGACGGTTTAAGGCGCGGCGCGGATGTCATTGATCTGGGCCGGCCGATCAGTATTCCAGTAGGCAAACAGGCTTTAGGCAGAATGTTTGATGTTATGGGAAAAGTCATAGACGGGGGACCAGATTTAAAGCAGTTTGATACCCTGGTTATCAGAAGAGATCCTCCGCCTTTTGAAGATATAGTTTCCAGACCAGAAATTTTTATTACAGGCATTAAGGTTATTGACCTGCTTGCCCCATACCTTAAGGGCGGTAAGGTCGGCTTGTTTGGCGGGGCGGGCGTGGGCAAAACAGTCATTATTATGGAACTGATCCATAATATGGCTAAACAGCACGGCGGCATCTCGGTTTTTTCCGGGGTTGGGGAAAGGACCCGGGAAGGCAATGATCTATGGCTGGAGATGAAAAGCTCCGGAGTTATTGATAAGTCTGTTCTGGTCTTTGGCCAGATGTCAGAACTGCCTGGGGCCAGGCTGGTGGCAGCTTTGACAGGCCTAACGCACGCTGAATATTTCCGGGATACGCAAGGGCAGAATGTTCTTTTCTTTATTGATAATATTTTTCGTTTTGTCCAGGCCGGGGCCGAGGTCTCAACTTTGTTGGGCCGCATGCCTTCGGCTGTTGGTTATCAGCCGACCCTGCAGGCGGAAATGGGGCGTTTTCAGGAAAGGATTGTTTCGACTAAAAAAGGCTCAATTACCTCGATTCAGGCGGTCTATGTGCCGGCTGACGATATAACTGATCCTGCTTCGGCTGTGACTTTTGCCCATCTTGACGCCAGTACTGTTTTATCAAGAGCAATTGTGGAAAAAGGCATTTACCCGGCTGTTGATCCGCTGGCTTCCAGCTCAAAGATCCTTGAACCGCATGTTGTTGGTGATGAGCATTATCAGGTAGCCAGGGACGTGCAGAAAATTTTGCAGCGCTATAAGGAATTAAGCGATATTATTGCTATTCTTGGCACTTCAGAACTGCCGGAGGAAGACAGGCTTATTGTTGATCGGGCCAGAAAGATCGAACGTTTCCTGTCACAGCCGTTTTTTGTGGCCCAGGATTTTACCGGTCTGGAAGGCAAATTTGTTAAGCTGGAAGATACGATCAGGGGATTTAAAGAAATACTGGAAGGCAAACATGATAAACTGCCGGAGCAGGCGTTTTACATGACAGGCACGATTGATGATGTTATTGCTAAAGTAAAAAAAGGCGGATAGAACTGATGTCGACCATGATGCTTGAAATATTGTCGCCTGACAAGACTATTTATTGGGGCAAGGCCGAGTCGGTCACGGTAAAAGCGATTGATGGTGAACTTACTGTTTTGCCCGGCCATGCGCCCATAGTGACTGTGCTTGGCCCTGGAGAAATAAGAATGCATAAGGAAGAAGATCAGACTTGTCATCATTATAAGCATGCTGGCGGCATTCTTGATGTTAGCAAAGAAAAAACTTCTGTTTTAGTTATTTTAAAAGAAGACAAGGCTAAAAAACCGGATGAAAAAGGGCAGGCCGATAAGCCGGATTCTGTATAAAACGACCATCTATCTGGGATAGATATTGCTATCTACCTCAATGCGACCTACTCGGGATCCAAACGGGCGAGCAACCCATCTCCCTATTTGGTCTTGCTCCGCGTGGGGTTTGGCGCACCGCTAGTCTCCTAGCTGTCGTGTGGGAGCTCTTACCTCCCAGTTTCACCTTTGCCACCCAAGCTTTAGGCTCGAGTTCGGCCGTATAATTTCTGTGCCACTTTCCTTAAGGTTTCCCTCAGTTGCCGTTAGCAACCACGCTGCTCTGCGGAGTCCGGACTTTCCTCACCTCGATTACTCGAAGCACGATCGTCTGGCCTACCCACATTAATTATAGCAAGTTTTGGAGCTTAATTTCAATTTTTATCGGGAAAATAAGGGGAAACCTTTGGTGGACTGGTCGTCAATGCCTTTGTTGGCCAGTTTGTCAGCCAGTTTATTTTCTTCCCTGGCTGTATGATAGACTTTCCGGTGGTTAAATTTTCTTAAGAGTGATTGAGCATGATGGAAGAGAGGGATTAGACCATCATTTTTAACTTTATATTCACCAGTTATTTGTTTGACCAGGAGTTCTGAATCAGAAAAGACTTCAATATCTTTTTCGCCCATGTCAATGGCTTCTTCCAATCCCCGGATAAATGCCATATATTCAGCAATGTTGTTAGTGGCTTTGCCGATAAAATCAGCCACCTCAAGCAGAATTTCTGCGTCATTGCGGATAACAACCCCAATACCAGCTGGTCCTGGATTGCCTCTGGCAGCGCCGTCTGTAAAAATTTGTACAGCCATTATTTGCTAGCGTATAACATTTTTTTTAATTTAGCAAGCGGATAAGTATTGAGAACATTTTTCTTTTCCAGCCAGCCGCGGCGGGCGGTAATGACCCCGTATTTCATCAGTTCCAGCTGGTCTGTTGAATGCGCGTCAGTAGAGATAAGCAATTTAACGCCCAGTTCCTTAGCGCGCATGCAGTAAATGTCAGTTAAGTCCAATCTTCTTGGGTGGGCATTGATTTCAACAGCCACGTTATTCTTTTTGGCGGCCTGCAGGACCTTTTCCATGTCAATTTCATAAGGCTCGCGCTCATTAATTAACCTGCCGGTGGGGTGGACAAAAATATTAGCGTATTTATTCTCCATTGCTGAAACAATGCGCTCAGTCATTTCCTCTTTGGGCATTTTAAAGCGGGAGTGAATGGCTGTCAGAACAATGTCTAATTGGTCCAGTGCTTCGTCCGAATAATCAAGCCTGCCGTCAGGCAGGATGTCAACTTCCGCGCCAGCCAGTATTTCTATGCCTTTAACTTTCTTGTTTGCTTCGCGGATCTTCTTAACATGAGCCAGCATTTCTTTTTCATCAAGTCCGCCGGCCACTCTGGTTGATTGGGTGTGTTCAGTAATTGCAATATATTCATAACCAAGGGCTTTGGCAGCCCTGGCCATTTCTTCAATGGAGTTTGACCCGTCGGTTGCCTTGGTGTGCATGTGCAGGTCGCCTTTGATATCTTTGAGCTCAACTAATTTGGGGATTTTCTTGTTTTTAGCCGCTTCAAATTCGCCGCGCATTTCACGAAGTTCTGGCGGGATAAACTGAAAACCAAATTTAGTAAACATCTCTTCTTCGGTCCTGCCGCCAATCTGTTTATTGCCCTTGAAAATGCCGTACTCAGAAACCTTCCAGCCTTTTTTCTGGGCCAGCTGGCGTATATGGATGTTGTGGGCTTTTGAACCGGTAAAATAGTGGGCAGCGGAGCCAAATGATTTTTCGGGCACAACCCTTAAATCAGCCTGCATGCCGTTTTTTAAAATAACGGAAGACTTTGTTTCGCCATGGGCCAGGATGTTTTTAACAGCCGCTAGTTTTACAAAAGCATCCATGATAGGTTTTGGTTTTGCTGAAGTCACTAAGATATCAATGTCGCCGATGGTTTCCTGGCCGCGCCTTAAACTGCCGCAGGGCAGGATTTTTTTAACTTCTTTTAACTTTTTTAATTCTTCAACAATTAATTCAGCGTGGGCAGTAGCGTCATCAAGTAAAAACCTGCCGTGACTTTGTTTTTTAAGGTTAATTCCGCGCAGGATATTTTCTTCTTTTTTCGCGCCCATGCCTGGAATATTCCTCAGTTTTCCCGCTTTGGCAGCTTTTTCCAGTTTTTTAGGTGTGTCGATTTTGAATTTTTTAAAGAGCAAGAGGGCAGTTTTCGGTCCCATACCTGGAATATTGGCTAGATCAAGAAATCCCCTGGGGAATTGTTTGGCTAATTGGTCATGGGCTTTGACTTTTCCTGTTTTTATTTGCTCTTCAATCTTTTCAGCAATGTGCTGGCCAATACCTGGCACTGCTAAGAGAGCTTTTAGCCCGCCTTTGGCATAAATTTCTTCCACACTTTTTGACAAGGCTTCGATGTTTTGCGCGGCTTTGCGGTAAGCGCGGACCTTAAAGGGGTTATCTTCCTTGAGCTCAAGGAATTCTGCCATGTCCCAAAAGATATTGGCGAATTCGCTGTTTTCCATTGCCAGAATTATAGCATAAACCCTGAAATTTTCAGTAATAAAAGAAGATAATAGTTGTGAGATGGGAATAAAAAATGTATGTGCAAATGACGCAATAATGAGGTCCAAATTAGGCAGGACTTTAGAGCTTGCTTTTGCAGCTATGTGCCGCTCAAGAATGTTTGTCGTTAGAGAAAAAAAGGCTTATCTCTTGTTTGAAGTATTCAGTAAACCAAGTAGTGAAAAAAGTTTTGCCCAATCAGTCTATGAAAAAGGTGGTTGGGCTGAAAAACTAAAAGATTTGGGGCTTTCAGATTCCAATAGAAGTCAGGTCTTTGACGTAATCAAAAATGCTGTTGCTTATGGTGGGGATGCCTTGATTACGGCTTGTCGTTATCAAGCGGTTAAACGGGGTGTTGCTACTAGGGTGTTTGAGTTTGTTGTTTGGGATAATGGTGCAGGCATTAAAAATATTCTAGAGGCATTGAAACAGGGGCATACGTCCTGGCCAGGTTTGACAGGAACTGATATTGGCGGGCAAGGTCTAGGCTTGGATAGGATTTTGGTTAAACAGTCATTTAATGTTTTTATGGCTGATGAAATAATTGTAGAGTCCGGAAATAACAAGGTGTCTAGGTTTCATCGTTGCGATGCTTATCATCACAACCAACTTGCAACAGCAGTTAAAGGAACTCGTGTTACTTTAAGATTTTGGGAGGAACCTCAAAGGTCT
>JAHIUL010000055.1 GCA_018817195.1 Candidatus Margulisiibacteriota bacterium | reverse complement strand
ATTTACAATATTGGCACTGGCCAGGCCAGGCCCTGGAATGATTTAGCCGCAGCTATTTTTTCTGCCCTGGGGACAAAACCCAATATCGAATATATTGAGATGCCTGAAGTTTTGAAAGACAAGTACCAGTATTTTACTGAAGCTGATTTGAGGAGGTTAAAAGCAGCTTTCCCTGCTTTTAGCTTTACTCCTTTGGAAAAGTCAGTGGCTGATTATATCAAAAATTATTTAGAAAAAGATTTTGCCTGCCTCTAATATGAAAGCTAAAGTTTTTATCACTGGAATAACCGGCTGCGTTGGCCACTACATATTTGACCTGCTGATTAAAAATCCCGAGTATGAACTTTATTTGTTAGTGCGCAATCCAAAAAAGATGATGCGTGACCTTTCCGGAGTAAGGGTTATCCAGGATGAGCTGAAGAATATTAAAAATCACGAGGATCTCTTGGCCCAAATGGATTACGTTGTTCACGCAGCTGCAGGGTGGGGCGAAACAGAAGCTAATGATGAATACACGCTTAACTTTTTTAATTTGCTTAATCCAGAGAAGGTTAAAAAAGTAATCTATTTTTCAACTGCCAGTATTTTGGGCAGTGATAATAAGCTTGTGCCTGGTCTTGATAAAATCGGCACTTCTTATATCAAAGGCAAGTTTCGCTGCCATCGACAATTGCCAAAACTTAAGATTTACGACAAAATTATAACTTTATATCCAACCTGGGTCTTGGGCGGCAGCCAGAACCATCCTTATTCCCATGCTACGGAAGGGATTAAGGCTGCGGTTAAGTGGCTGTGGCTGGTCCGTTTTTTCACTTTTGATTTGAGCTTTCATTTTATCCACGCCGCAGACATTGCTTTAATAGTTGATTATTTGCTCAAAAATGAAACCAAAGAGAAAAATTATGTTTTGGGCAATCAATTAATAACAGCTACTGAGCTAATTAAACAGATTTGCCGGTTTTTCCATAAAAGAGTCTATTTTATGATTAAGATTTCATCTTCATTGGTTAAATTGCTGGCTGGCAGGAGATTATCTGATTGGGATCGCTATTGTCTTGATAAAAAAGATTTTAGCTATGGGGTTGTCAATCCAGAGGCATTTGGGTTAAAATCAAACTATAATACTTTAAGTGAAATTTTGGATAGTTTATAGGGGGGGGAATTATGTGGGAAGATTGGGCAGCAGGCATTTCTTTTGTTTATCTTGACCCAAAGATGATCGGCAAGGTTGTGGTCAGTCTTATAATATTTTTGATTGCTGTTGTGGCGGCCTTTATTGTTAACCGCGTGCTCATGCGCTGGCAAAAAAAGTTGGTCAGCCTGATTGAAAAACGCAGTGTTGGCGAGCTAACCTCAACCATGACCAAGCTGACCATTATCCGCCGCTTGTTCAGCGCGACAATCTATTTTCTGGCCTTTGTCTTTTTCCTATTTCAATTTGAAACCATGCGCAACCTGGGGGCAGGGCTTTTAGCCTCAGCCGGGGTGGCTGGCATTGTGCTTGGCATGGCAGCCCGCAATACTTTATCTAACGTAATAGCCGGCATAACAATTTCTTTTTCCCAGCCGGTGCGATTGAATGACGCTGTAATTTTTGAAAATGATTTTGGCTGGATTGAAGAGATTTCCTTAATGCACACTATTATTAAGACGTGGGATAACCGGCGTATTGTTGTGCCCAATGATATTCTGGCCAACAAGGTTATCCAAAATTGGACAATAAGGGATTCTTCGCTCCTGGGTGTTGTGATGATTTATGTTGATTATTATTGTGATGTGGAAAAAGTAAGGCAGTGGATTGTGGAAATTGTTAAGGCGAGCAAGTTTTGGAACAAGCAGGGCGAGCCAGGTGTTCAGGTTGTAGATTTTACTGATAAGTCAATGGTCCTGCGCGCGCTGGCTTCGGCTGATGACGCGCCGTCAGCCTGGAACCTGCGCTGTGAACTGCGGGAAAAGCTGATCAAAAAATTTAAAGAGGAGGGAATACCGCTGCCAAAGATAAGGATTGAGGGGAATAATCCAACAGCGGTTAAAGTTTAATTATGCAACCACCACGAAAAAGAAGATTTTTGATAATATCATTGTTAGTTATTGCCGCAGTAATAATTATTTTCTTCTGGCTGCGCAAGCCTGCTCCAGAAATAATTCCAGAACCAGTTGTGCCAACAACAATTGCCAAGCCAGTTGTGCCAGCAGGGTATGAGGGTTGGCAAGTTTATCGCAACAACAAGCTTGGCTACAGCGTTTGGTATCCGGGCAACTGTGAAGTTATTGGCATGGATTTAAATGAATCAGTGACTTTTGAGGGACCCAAAAATAAGTATGGCGACTTATGGCCGCAAATATTTATTAGTCATTATAGCACTAAGTTTTACCGTCCTGGTCGAGGCATGACAGTGGCTGAACGGGTGGGAAGCTATCCTGATTATAAGGGGCCGGCCAAGATTAAGGTGGCGGGTGTGCCTACTGTTTTGGTGGCCTCAGGTATAAAAAGTGATGAGTTTGGCTCTGATCAATACTTTTTTATTAAAGACGGCCAGCTTTATCAAATAATGTTTTTGCACACTGATGAGGCAAAAAAGAATTCAACGCTTTTTACCAAGTTCTTAAAAGGGTTTAAGTTTAACTAATTATTATTAAAGTATAAACGGCTGGGTGATTGCCAGGAATATCCCGCTGGCTGAATATGCATCCGCTACTTTATAAGTCCCATGACCAAGCGAAATACTGGTGCGGCCGGCGTCATTAGCCCAGTTAGTCAAGACCCCAACATATATATGCCCGCCTAAACCGCCGGAAGCAGAGCCTGTGCCGGAAATATTATTGATTAATCCAGCTCCAACGTATGGGTCTAAGCCGAAAAGCGAGCCCTCTCTTAGATAAACAACAACATCAGCATAGAGCGGGATAGAGTAGAAGTCACTTGCGGAAACATAACCTAGCCCGAGTTTATACTCAATAGCATCTTCAGCCAGGCCGATCTTGCCGCCCAGGGCTAATGGGTCAAAGAAAACTAAATTGCCGCGAATACCCCAGAGTGACTTGTCTCCAGACAAAACTAAAGCTGATAAATCAGTGCTAAGCCCCCAGCCAAATAACCCGGTGCTTGATTTTAATGGAACAACTTCCCGCGTGGTTACTGTTGGCGGTGGCGGAGGAGGAGGCGGCATGTCATCATCTGATTCGTCTGTTGCCTCTCCTGTGTCCGGCGGCGCGACCGGCGCGATCTCCGGAGTGATAACTTTCCT
>JAHIUL010000054.1 GCA_018817195.1 Candidatus Margulisiibacteriota bacterium | reverse complement strand
ATTTTTTTCGTTCCAATTCCTGGGCTTTTCTGGCGGCAGCGCGAACACGATAAGCAACTAAAGCGCGCTCAATAATAGCCTTGGCAGCAGCCGGGTTCTTATCTAAATAAGCATTTAAATTATCAATGACAACTGAATCAACCAGGCCTTTTACTTCACTGTTGCCCAGTTTGGTTTTTGTTTGGCCTTCAAATTGCGGATCTGGAATTTTCAGGTTTATAATCGCGGTTAATCCTTCGCGAACGTCGTCGCCGGAAAAAGACTCGTTTTCTTTTACGAGGTTGTTTTTCCTGGCATAATTGTTAATCGCCTTGGTCAAGGCGGATTTAAAGCCGACCTCGTGCGTGCCACCTTCTTTTGTTTTAATACAATTAACAAAGGAGTAAATATTCTCGTCATAATAATCTTTGCAGTGCTGCATGGCAACTTCAACAAAGACGTGATCTTTTTGGGCTGCAAAAGAAATCGGCGGTTTATACAGGCATTCTTTCTTCTCGTTTAAATGGTCAACATAAGAAACTATCCCGCCCTCATATTGATATGTCTCAGTTTTAAGATCATTGTTTTTCTCGCGCTCGTCAGTGAAAACAACTTTTACGCCTTTATTTAAAAATGCCAGTTCACGCAAACGATGGGCAACGGTTTTCCGCTCAAAAACCGTTTCTGTAAAGATCTGTTTATCAGGCAGAAAAGTAATTTTAGTCCCCGAGGTGTTTTTTTGTTTGGCTGCCGTAATTTTTTCTTTTTTTGGCTTGCCCCTGTCATAATGCTGGTTATAAACCTTGCCCTCTCTTAAAATCTCGGCTTCCATCCACTCGGACAAAGCGTTTACACAGGAAACGCCAACCCCATGCAGACCACCGGAAACTTTATAAACCGAATCGCCAAACTTTCCGCCTGCGTGCAGCGTGGTTAAAACAACTTCAACCGCCGGGCGCTTAGTTTCTTTGTGAATATCAAAGGGGATACCGCGGCCATTGTCTGTGACCGTAACAGAATTATCTTTATGGATTGTTATTTCAACACTGTCGCAATGCCCGGCCAGCGCCTCATCGATGCTATTGTCAACAACTTCATAAATTAAATGGTGAAGCCCGGCCTTGGAGGTTGAGCCAATATACATGGCCGGTCTTTTGCGAACAGCTTCAATCCCGCCTAAAATCTTTATTTTCGAGGCATCATAATTTGCTGTTTGTTGCTCGGCTTTCGCCATTTTATCCTCCTGCCTTAAATCTTATATCGCAGATGACCTCTGCCCCTGCCTCATTGTTAAATTTTTTAATAAACTCAGCCCTTAGAAAAGAAAGTTCCTGCGCCCAGGCAGAACTGCGGGCATTCACATATAAAACGCGGTTTCGGATCTTGACTGCTTCTGTCTGCTTCCTGACCCTTTCATCCACAACTTTTTCCCAAATTGCTAATAAGTTACAAGTCTTTACCGCTGCCCCAATTCCGCTTTTTAAGCCTGCTAAAACATCCGCCAGCTTTTCTGCCACTAAGCCGCCTCCTGGGTGCGGATTGGCATTACAATATATATATAATTATCTTTCTTCTCCGGCTTAATGACGCCTGGCCCCAAAACCTCGGTTAATTCGATTACTACCCGCTCAGTTTCAACCGCCTTAAGCAGGTCTGTAATTAAGCGGATATTAAATGATACCTGGATCTTCTTTTCGCCGACTACCTCAGCCGGAACAATCTCATCAATGCTGCCAACATCAGGTGTGCTGGCGGCTAAGTGCAGTTTTTCACCTTTAACCTCAAAACGAACAATATTTGCTGAACCTGCCGCAATTACAGCTGCTCTCTCAGAGGCTTCAAGCAACGCTTTTGTTTCCACTGTAATTTTTGTAGCGCTCTTCTTGGGGATAACTTGTTTATAGTCCGGGAACTGTCCCTGGATTAGGCGGGAAACCAAATATACATCGTTACATTTAAAAGATATCTGGTCAGCTGAAACAACAACTTTCACCTCAGCTTCCCCTTCCTCCCCATCTATTAAGCGGACCAGCTCCTGCAAAGCCCTGCCTGGCACAATCACGCTAATTGTTTCTGCCGCCGGCGTTTTTATCTTTTCCCCGCGTTTTGCCAAGCGGTAACCATCGGTTGAAACCATCCTGATATTTGAGGTATCGCCTGGTATGGAGCCTTTACCTGTCTCAAGCAAAACACCGGTCAGAACATATTTTTCCTCACTTGCGGAAACAGCAAAAATAGTCTGGCGAATCATGGATGAAAAGGTTTCTACATCTATAGTAAATGATTTACCGGCCTTTACTTTGGGCAATATTGGGAATTCATCCGGAGGCAAAGTATGTACATTAAAATAAGACTGGTCATACGAAACTTTAATTGTTCCTTTTTCTGATAGCTTAAAACCAACGCTGCGGTTTGGTAGTTTTGCCACAATGCCGCCCAGGGTTTTGGCCGGCATCAAAATTGCTCCGCCCTTGTTTACTTTTGCTTTGATTCCCAACTCAATGCCGATCTCTAAATTATTGGCAGAAATTTGCAAGCTGCCTTTGCCCGCTTCAAAAAGAATGTTTCCAATGATCGGCAGAGTGCTTCTGGTGGTGACAATTTTTTCAACCGCGGAAACAGCACTTTGTAAATCTTTCTTTTCACATACAAAATCCATTTTTCTGCCTCCTTGGAAAAATTTTCATACAGATACGTGTTTTATACACATATCCCCTTGCCTTACTATTATAATATATAATTACTAGTATTAGTAGTGGCTGTGGAAATGTTGATAACTAGGTTTTTTCCCAGCGCTATCGCATAGAAGCCACAAAAACAGTACACAGCCATTGTTAGGACAGTGTGAATAAACTGAAAGCATCAAATCTTTCCACAGGCTATGGTGCATAACTTTTTAATTTTTCAGTAATAGCTTTAATGGCCTGTTTAATTTCTAGATCATTTTTTCTAGCAGTTTTAATCTTATCATGTGCGTGCAGAACCGTGGTGTGGTCCCTTCCTCCGAACTCTTCTCCTATCTTTGGCAATGAGGACTTTGTTAATTCCCTGGCTAAATACATTGCGACTTGCCTGGCTGTTGCTATTTCTTTGGTTCTTATTTTAGCTGACATATCATCTAAACTAATGCTATAGAATTCTGCAGCAGTTTTTTTGATGATATCTATTGATATATTGGTTTTTGCTGTAACAGGCCCTACAATATCTTTGAGTACTTTATCAACAAGGGTAATATTAAGTTCACTGCCGTGTAAAGAGGCAAAAGCAATCACGCGAATTAACGCGCCCTCCAGCTCACGGATATTTGATTGTATCTTGCTGGCCATATATGACAGAATCTCATCCTGGATAGAAAGATCGCTCAGTTCCGCCTTTTTCTTAAGTATCGCAATCCTGGTCTCATAGTCAGGCGGCTGGATGTCAGCGGTCAACCCCCATTCAAAGCGTGAGCGCAGCCTTTCTTCCAGCGTTGGGATTTCTTTGGGCGGCCGATCAGAGCTAACGACGATTTGTTTGCCATTTTCATATAAGGCATTAAATGTGTGGAAAAATTCTTCCTGGGTTCTTTCCTTGCCTGCCAGAAATTGGATATCATCAACCAGCAAAAGGTCGATGTTGCGGTATTTATTTTTAAAATGCAGCGTTTTGTCGTCACGGATAGCGTTTATTAGCTCATTAGTAAATGTTTCTGAGCTGATATAAAGAATTTTTGCGCGCGGGTTTGAGGAGGCCAGATGATGACCAATGGCTTGCATCAAATGAGTTTTCCCCAGCCCTACCCCGCCGTAAAGGAAAAGCGGATTATACGCTTTGGCAGGAGCTTCTGCCACAGCCAAAGATGCTGCATGGGCAAAACGATTACCGTGACCAATTACGAATGAATCAAAAGTGTAGCGTTGATTTAAAAACGGATTACTTGCAACAATTGGCTTTGCGGCTGCTTCTGATGAAGTTGTTTCTTCAAGCAGCGGGGTTGTAAACATTTCAGAATGGCCGACAAAAAATTCAACTTTGTTTATTTCTGGATATATCGAGGAAATTTCTTGCTCAATAAGAGTAACACAGTGCTTTGACAACCAATCCTTAACAACTTCGTTAGGAACAGCAATCTCCAAACATTTAGAATTAATAGTTACTGGCTTTGTGGAGGAAACCAGGGCTTCATAAATGGGTTTGTTTAAACTTTTTTCTAATAATGGTAATAATTGATTCCAAATGGTGTTTATTTCTGAACTTTTATTCATATATTAAGTTATCCACAGTCAATTTATCCGTACCAGCAAAATCAATCAGTGCTTGAATTATCCAATATAAATATGCCGTAAACACAACGAAAACTAGAATTATCCACAGCTTATCCACACGAAATTAACATGTGAATTACTCCGCTTTGCCAAATTGATTCGATGATTAGCCAGTGAAAAAGACCGTCGCTGTTGAACTTGGCAAATTGGAAATTGATTATAGCAAAGATGCCTTTTTTATGCAAGCAAAATATTTGTCGCGATAATATTTTTGCGCTTGACAGGTTTTCTCGTATAGAGTATAATTGCTTTCTGTTAGAAATTAAAAGGGGTTGTTATGGTTAAAAGAACTTTTCAGCCGCATAAACGGCGCAGAAGTAAAAAACATGGGTTTAGGAAACGTACGAAAACAAAGGGCGGCCGCAAGGTGTTAAAGAAGCGCAGAAGAAAAGGAAGAAAGAAGATTGCGGTCTAAGCTCGGACGGTTGCGCAACAAGAGGGAGATTCAACAGACAATCAAAACCAGGCAGTATCAGGCAAGAACTCCCCTGCTCCATATAGTTGGCAAGGATAATTCGTTGACCCTCTTTCGTGTTGTTGCCGTTACGCCGAGGCGCCTTGGCTCTGCCGTGAGGCGGAATCGGGCAAGAAGGCGTATTTATAGTATTTTTTTTGATTTAAAGGGAAAAATTAAGGCTGGCGTTGACATTGTTGTTTTCCCGTTTGCTGCACTGATTGAAGCGGATTTTGTGGATGTTTCTGAGGCAGTGAAAAGGGCGCTGAATAAGGCCGGCCTGGTTCATGATGGTTAAATTTATTAAATTTTTGTTGTTCTTATACAGAAAACTGCGAGTTGGCCCTTCAACTTGTCGATATTATCCAAGTTGTTCCCACTATGCTGATGAAGCCGTGGAAAAGCATGGCGCGCTAAATGGTTGCTTTTTGGCGTTAAAGCGCGTTTTTCGTTGCAACCAGCTTTTTCCTGGCGGGTATGACCCGGTGCCGTAGGGTTTTCTGATTTTTGCCGTTAAAACAACAAAAATTTGTGTTTTGGTCTTGGTCAATGTTTCACGTGAAACATTGGCGTTAATATAACGGAGGTTTATACGGAGGTTTATTATGGGTTATTTGTCTAATATAATGATTGAGGGTTTGAAGTTTTTTGCGGTGTTTGGTGGATATGGGTGGGGCATTGTTTGGTTAACAATTGCGGTAAATCTGGCGTTGTATCCTCTAACGCTTTCTTCCATCAAATCAATGGGTGCGATGCAAAGGATTCAGCCAAAAATAAAAAAACTGCAGGAAAAACATAAAGATGATCCAAAAAAGCTTCAGCAAGAGACCATGGGTTTGTATAAAGGAGAGGGGATTAATCCTTTTGGCGGGTGTTTGCCGGTTTTGTTAAAAATTCCTTTTTTCTTGGCGTTGTTTTGGGCATTTCAAAGCACGGCGTTTATGGAGATCGCTTCAAATCCGGCTAATAACACTGGGATTCTTTGGGTTGACGGTCGCGTGGCCGCTTCTCAGTTCCAGTCGGCTGGGCTGGTGAAGAAGCTGGAAAAGAAGGATTTGCTTGTTCTTGATAAAAAGGCATCTTCGAGGGCAGGTGAGGAAAAGTTTGTATGGAACGCTGTGCTAAAAGTTGGAGATAAATCAGTTAAGGATTTGCTTCGTTATGCCAGTCCGGAGAAGGTGTCTGACAGGAAGGATGTGGCTCTTGGCTTTGCCAAGGCGGGAATTAATCTTTCTGAAGATGAGGCGGGCAATGTAATTGCGGCCTGGGATGACACAAACAATTTGGCCAAGCCAGAAAGGCTAAAAACCCCCTTTGGTGCTATTTCGTTATTTGCCCTGTTAATTGGTATTACTACATATATGATGCAGAAGACCATGCCTGCTGCAGGCGGGGGACAGGCGCAGATGATGACCATGTTTATGCCGGTATTTATTACCTTTATTTCCTGGAATTTCCCCGCTGGAGTTCAGCTTTATTGGCTCATCTCAAATCTTGTGGGGGCTATTCAGCAATACTTAATTACCCGCCGCACCGGGCGGGTTAAAGAGGAGAAGGAGGATACGCTATGAAGAAGATTAGAATGAAGGGAAAGACCGTTGAGACTGCTGTAAAGGCGGCGCTAGAGGTTCTGGGTGGAGAGAGGGAAAAGGCAAAGATAACTGTGATTTCTGAAGGTAAAGCAGCTATGTTAGGCATGATCGGTGGAGAAGAGGCTGAGGTAGAAGTTGTGCTCTTGGGAGACGCAGTTGAGGATGCAAAATCTGTGTTGCAGGAAATCTTGGACAAAATGTCATTTTTAGCTATTGTAGAAGGGAGCCTGGGCGAGGGGGAGGTCGTTGAACTGGGGGTTAAGGGTGAGGATATGGGTAGGATTATTGGCAAAGAAGGAGCCATGCTCCGGTCTCTTGAGATTATTGTGTCTTCGATTCTTGGTAAAGCAAAAGGTGATCGCGTTAGGGTCAGCATTGATGCTGGAGAATACAAGATTAAGCGAAAAAAAGCGCTCGAAAGGTTGGCAAAGGATGCGGCTGACGAGGTTAAGAAAAGTGGTTATGAAAAGACCTTGCCGCCAATGTCTGCTGCAGATAGGCGAATCATACATATGTCATTACAGGGAACCGCTGGCATTACCACATATAGTAAGGGTGAAGGCCGCGATAGAAGGCTGGTTATTGCCCCTGAGAGCTAGATGTTTCACGTGAAACATTCAACAGGTGAAACTATTGCTGCAATTGCTACGCCAATTGGCGTTGGTGGGGTAGGAATTATCCGCATTAGCGGCGAAAACGCCCTAAACCTACTAAAAATCCACTTTAAGGCATCAAACGGCCAGGTCATTAGTAGCCATCAAATGCTTCATGGTTGGCTAATTGAGCCAAATTCTGGGGAGAAGGTTGATCAAATCCTGGCTTGTTATATGAAAAACCCAAGAAGCTTTACTGGCGAGGACGTTGTGGAGCTATATTGTCATGGTGGGCCAGCAATACTTGAAAAAGGGCTGAATTTGTTGATAAAAGCTGGAGCACACTTAGCATCCAGGGGCGAATTTTCAAAAAGAGCCTTTTTAAATGGGAAAATCGACCTAATCAAGGCTGAAGCTGTGCTTGATTTGGTTAGTGCTGGAACAGCTGCTGGGGCGGGTTGTGCTATAAAGCAACTTGAGGGCAGGCTTTCTTCGGTAATTAACGGAATAAGAGGACCACTTCTTGATATTTTAGCAAATCTTGAGGCAATTATTGATTTTCCAGAGGATGTTGCAGAGTTTGATGCTAGGAAAACTGGCGAAATACTTGAAGGTTTGCTTAAAGAAGTAAGGGCTTTGCAATCTTCTGCAAATATGGGGCGGATTTATCGTCATGGGCTATGTACGGCTATTGTTGGCAGGCCAAACGTTGGCAAATCAAGTCTTTTAAACCGTATTTTGGGCGAAAACAGGGCAATAGTTACGCAGTTTCCAGGCACAACCCGGGATACACTAGAGGAACTTGTTGATATTAAGGGGTTGCCAGTAAGACTTATTGACACTGCTGGTATATGCGAAACTGAGGATAGCATTGAGATAATAGGGGTTGAAAAGGCAAGAGGCGAGCTTGAATCAGCAGATTTTGTGCTATTTGTGCTTGATGGATCAACCAGAATAACGAAAAATGACCGTAACATCTTAAGTTTAGTAAATACAAAACGGTTTTTCCTGGTGTTAAATAAGCTTGATCTTGGCCTGACTGTGGATAAGTCCTGGATTGATTCTCTGCCTGGGTGTGCAGGTGTTTTTGAAATTTCTGCTTTGACCGGGCAGGGCGTTCAGCAATTGCTAACTAGTATTTATGATTTTGTCACAAATTCGATGAAATTTGCTGGGAATGACGCTGTTTTTATCAACGCTAGGCACTTTGATTGCTTAAATAGTGCAAAAATAGGGCTTGAAAATGCGATTAATACATGTTTTAATGGTTTCGCAGCAGATTTAGTGACAATTGATGTTAAGGCAGCGCTTTTGGCGCTTGGCGAACTTTCCGGCGAGGAAGTTTCTGAAGAAGTGATAAATCATATCTTTGATCAGTTTTGTGTTGGCAAGTAATAAAATAGCACAGGGCTTTTTTGCCTGTGGATAAGGATGTGGATAACTTATGGGAAACATTATTAACGGAAAAGAGGTCTCAGATAAAATTCGCGAGTCGATGAGTGCGCAGATTGAAGAATTCAAAAATAAAACTGGCGTAGTTCCGAGGTTGGAAGTTGTTTTAGTGGGCGAAGATCCAGCTTCACAAGTTTATGTTCGAAGCAAGGAAAAGGCCTGCGCAAAACTTGGCATGGAATCGAAAACTCATCGCTTGCCGGAGAGCACCAAGCAGGAGCAGTTAGTTGATCTTGTAAGAACCCTGAACAAGGATAAGAAAGTTCATGGAATCTTGGTCCAACTTCCTTTGCCAAAAGGAATTAATGCGACAAAAGTTCTGGATGAGATTAGTCCGGAAAAAGATGTTGATGGCTTACATCCATATAACATGGGAAAGCTTTTAAAGGGCGAAGACCCGCTTTTTGTTTCTTGTACTCCGCAGGGCATTATTGAACTGATTAAAACAACAGGCGTGCCAATTAAAGGGGCGGAAGTTGTTGTTGTTGGCCGCAGCAATATTGTTGGAAAACCAGTTGCGCTTTTATTATTGCAGCAGCATGCCACTGTTACGATTTGTCATTCGCGCACAAAAGATTTAGGAGAAGTAACCAGGCGCGCAGATATTTTAATTGTTTCTGTTGGCAGCCCGCAAATTGTGAAAGGTGATATGATCAAAAAGGGCGCTGTTGTAATTGATGTTGGCGTTAACCGGTTGAGCGATAAATTGGTTGGGGATGTTGATTTTGAATCAGCCAAAGAGGTTGCTTCTTTTATTACCCCTGTGCCAAGAGGCGTTGGCCCAATGACGATTGCGATGCTGTTAAAAAATACTTTTTTGGCTGCACAGCGCGGTGTTAAATAGCCCGCATCTTTTGTTAATTTCTTGAGGCTTTGTTCCGAACCCTGGTCTCGATTTAAGGGACCAAGAAAAATGTTTGTTCCCAATTATTTTAGCGCCATTTTATACCAAAACACTTTCGGCTTTTTACGCGCCTGTGTCCTCTTTTCTTTGTTTTGTCACGCAGCCGCATGTTGATGTTTTTGATGTTTATCTATGGAAGTGTT
>JAHIUL010000053.1 GCA_018817195.1 Candidatus Margulisiibacteriota bacterium | reverse complement strand
TAGTTGTTGATTGAGTTTTGCCTTAATTTCCTCTGGTTTTGCCCAGGTTGCAAGGTGCAGCGTGGCTTCTTCATTAGCAGAAGTGGCTCCAAGTTTAAGCGCATTGCCCCAGGAGATCCTCATGTGGGGGTTAAAGCCTTGTGAATAAGCCATAGGCAAGTCAGCCCGCCTGATAGCGCGTTGAAAAACCATCATTAGGTTGCGGTGAGAGATGAATTTTACCTCCTCGCCTTTTGAATATATGATTTTAACCTTTTGCTTTACCACTTTCTCTAATTAAGATCTCCTTTATCACACCAGTGTCAATAAAATCCCAGGGCAGGGGTTCATCCAGCTTTCTTTCCCTCAGATATTCATTGGGATCAATGCCGCATTCGGCAAAAGCCCTGAACCAGATATCGAGTTTAATGTGTTCATACCAGGCATCAAGACGCGCGCCAAGCTGCCAGGCCTTTTCAACTACTTTAGCTAATTCTCTATCTCCTCGAGTAAATACTCCTTCAAGAAAGCTTGATTCAGCCTGATGCCAGCGCACCTGAATGGCTTTGGCTTTGACGTTTTGTTTGATTAATCTTTGCTTTTCTAGTGTTTCTTCGATACTGATTTGTTTTTCCCATTGCAAAGGAGTATGCGGTTTGGGCACAAAGGTAGCTAGATTAACTACAACCTTTGTTCTGTTAGTATGTTTTTTGCCGATTTGAAGTATTTTTCTTGATAGATCACAAATAGCCAAAACATCTTCTTCTATTTCTGTGGGTAGCCCAAGCATAAAATAGAGTTTGATTGAGCTTATACCTTGTTTAAAAGCTGCTTCAACACCTTCAATGATATTTTCTTCAGTCATATTCTTGCCAATGTAGTCTCTTAACCTTTGCGTCCCAGCTTCTGGCGCCAGAGTTACACCACTTGGCCGCACCCTTGAAATTTCTTTGGCAAGATTTATTGAGAAAGTGTTTGTTCTCATCGAGGGTAAACTGATGCTGATCCGCTTTTTTTCATATTTTCGAGCCAGAGTTTTGGCTAACTCATCAATTTTACTGTAATCAGAACTTGATAAAGAAATTAAAGAGAGTTCTTCATAACCTGTATTTTTGAGAAGATTATCCGCAATCTCAACAACCTTATCCATCTTCTTTTCACGCACCGGTCTGCCTGTCCAGCCAGCCTGACAAAATTTGCAGCCCCATTTGCAGCCGCGCATTATCTCAACAACAGCCCGATCGTGAACTGCGTCGATGTAGGGGATGATGGGCTTAAGGGGATAGGGGGTTGAGGAGAGATCCTTTACTATTCTTTTTTTAGTTAAGTTTTTAAGGTTAGGGGCATAGACTCCTGGAATTTTCGAGAGTTCTGCGATTCGATCCTCGCGGCTCGATGCTCGATTGTTTTTGAGCTTACTGACTATCTCCACAATTACTTCTTCGCCTTCGCCGATGACAAAGAAGTCAAAGAAATCTGCAACTGGTTCTGGGTTAAAAGTGCATGGTCCGCCGGCCATAACTAGAGGATCTGAATCTTTGCGGTCCTTACTCCAAAGCGGGATACCGCCGAGTTTTAGCATTGTGACGATATTCGTATAAGTTAATTCATGACCAATGCCAAATCCTAGAAGATCAAACTCATTTAAGGGTTTAAACGATTCCAGGGTTGGAAGTTTTAGGTTTGAAGTTTGAAGTTGCTCCTCCATATCCGGCCACGGCGCAAACACTCTTTCTGCTAGAACGTCCTTTTGGTCATTGAGTATATGGTAGAGAATGGCAATACCAAGATTAGACATGCCGATTTCATAGGTGTCTGGATAGGCCAGGGCAACCTTAAATGGTATTTTGTCCCAATCTTTGTGCACCGCGTTTAGCTCGTTGCCAATATAACGAGCTGGTTTTTGGACGTTAGGTAGTATTTTCTCGTAGAGGATATCTTTCATTATTTTATTATAACATAGGTGTGGACTATTTGGCTAAAAGTGAAATTTTTGCATAAAATACGCGAATAAATAGAGGAGGGAAACAATGGCAGTTACACCAGCTAGTTTTCACGGATGGCCAGCGCAGTTGCGCTTTGCTAGAGCAAAACCGCTAACAAATGCGCATCTTAGGGCTAATGCACTGGCCCATAACTTGTACTTAACGCTTACTAACGCCGCAGCTTCTGCTTCATTTGAACAAATTGCGGGTCAAAAAGTAGGCCAAATGCTGTCAGCTTACGATCTTCCTGTAGTTATTGAGGCTGCAATTTTGGCTGCCCGCCTTTTTTCAGCAGGTCGGTTAAATAAAGCAATAGAAATATTGTCAAACAAACATTTATTTGAAGTAGCAGCAGAGATAGAAGAATTAGCCACACAATTGGCGGACCAATTATTGGTTGGGGATGAGCTCCCTACTGATCTTGCTATTACTGGAGCTATTACAAACGATACTATGATGGTCATTCTCAAGGAAATACCAGAGACATTGAAATACTTTAAATACAGTGAGTTGGCTGATTTTGATTTAATTAATGGCTTGCGCAATGATCCACAGAAGCGTGAAAGATTTATTGCTGAACGGAAAAACTATCAGCCTGCTTCTTCAATGGCTGAATTAGAGGCTCAATTAAAAGCAAAATTTAATCAAGCAAAAAAACTTCTGGGTGAAGCAAGCGATCTCGATCTGCTCTTTTGGAATCCTTATTTTCTAATTATTAAACAATTGCCAGACGAAGGGTCAAAAGCAATAGTATATGAAGGTTTTTCTGCATTGCTAGATATATCAAAGTGCTTAGATCATGACATATGTAGCACCTT
>JAHIUL010000052.1 GCA_018817195.1 Candidatus Margulisiibacteriota bacterium | reverse complement strand
TTACTCCCCACCAAAAACGCAAAATAACTGTGTTTGACATGAAAGATACCTTAAATAAAAATCTGTCTAAAATAAAACAAGATTATTTTACAGAAATAAATATTATTTTAGCTGCGGGCGGACCGCCAGTTGGCATGGACATTGATGTTACTTTTATTGGCAATGATGATAAGGTCAGAACCCAGTTAGCTGATGAAATGTTTAACTTCATTAGCACCAATGAAGCTATTTATGATATAAGCCGCAATGATGAAAAAGATCTTCAGGAATTAGATATTACCCTCAACCACGATCTTATGGCCGAATTAGGTATTACAGCTGCTGACGTTGCCATGATAATCCGTGCCGCTGTTGACGGCAATATTATCACATCCATCAGGAAAGAAGGCGAAGAAATTGACTATCGCGTAAAGGTATCAGATAAGTTTAAGGCTAACCCTAAAAATATCGGCAGCTTAACTATCCCTAACCGTATGGGCAAACTTATCAAATTAAGCAGCTTTATCCGTTTTAACGAAAAAGATTCAGTGCTGGGTTACTGGCACCGCGAAGGCGATAGAGCTGTTTCCGTGCGTGCAGAAGTTGACGATAAAAAGCTCAATGTTAATAAATATAATAAAACCTTAAAAGAAAAATTTATTCCTTTAGTTGAAAAACACCCGGATTTTAGAGTAGAGTTTGGCGGTTTAGAACAAAGCACTAATGAATCGCTGAATGACTTCTTTAATGCCCTGGTTATTGCTCTAGTAGTAATATATATAATTCTAGTTGTTTTATTTAACTCATTTACCCAACCGTTAATAGTTATGCTGGCGATTCCCTTTGGCTTAATCGGCGTAATTTTTGCCTTTGCTATTCATTGGCAAACATTAACCTTTATGGGGCTAATTGGTATTTTGGGCCTATCCGGGGTTGTCGTCAATAATTCGCTGGTCATGCTAAAATTCCTAAACACTCGGCAGGAACACGAATGTCGACTCGGACAAATGCTCACACTTGATCATGTAGCTGATGCAGCTATGCTGCGCTTTCGACCTATTGTCTTAACAACAATTACAACTGTTGCAGGGCTTCTGCCTTCACTTTATGGTTTTATCGGCGGAAAAATACCAATGCTCTTTCCTCTCTTGCTGGCGATTGCCTGGGGCTTGATTTTTGCCTCATTTATAACACTGTTCCTGATCCCAGCGATTTATTTGGTAGAAAGAGATTTTAGCTGCTGGTTCTTCTCAAAGTTTAGGAGGCATCACCAAGAACCTTAACTACTATCCGTTTACGCCGCCGGCCGTCAAACTCTCCGTAGAAAATCTGCTGCCATGGTCCAAAATCAAGCTCTCCGCCGGTGATGGGGATGATAACTTCATGATGGAACAAGATAGATTTTAGGTGTGCGTCACCATTATCTTCACCTGTCTGATGATGTTTGTAATTTGGATTAAACGGGGCTAATCTTTCAGCCCATTCCAAGAAATCCTGTTTAATACCAGGCTCTTCATCATTAACAAAAACTGAGGCCGTAATATGCATGGCAGAAACTAAAACCAAACCTTCTTTAATTTTAGATTTGCTGACAATTTCCTCTACTTGATGCGTAATATTAACAATTTCTTTTTGTTTTTTAGTATTCATCCAAAGGTAATTAGTGTAAGTTTTCATTGCTAATCCCCCTTTTTCACTGGAAATTATAACTTTCAAAAATCATTAAAACAAGCTAAATAAGGTAACATTTATAAAAGAAGATTTTTTTAAAGCTGACCTGCAAAGATTTGGGGTGCTTTACGCTTATCATCCATTTAGCGACAACTTTGTTGGCCTAATTGCTGAAAGATTAAGAAATCTTGTTCCCGAAACAATCATTATATCAAGATTTTTCAATTTTCTCCGGCCAGCAATTTTTACAGATGATTGTTTTGAACAATTATTGCCTAAATCAACAGACGGGGCTAAGGAGCAAAATCCTTACATAACAGAATTTTATACTTATCGGCAAGCTTAACTTAAACCCTTAACAAATGGCTGTTTTGTTTCAGCCATTTTCTTTTTTTCCTATATTGAGGATAATACTCTTCCACCCTAACCCAAAACCTTCTTGAATGATTTTTTTCAAAAATATGCATTAGCTCATGGACAACCACATAATCAATAATCTCCAGCGGCGCTAAAATTAGCCGCCAGGTAAAGCTTAAATTATTCTTTGCACTGCACGATCCCCAGCGTTTGCGCGCATTGCTTATTCGAATCTTATTAACTTCCAGCCCCAGCAAGTCAGCATAATACTTAACACGAACCGTGATGACCTGACGGGCTTGTTTGCGATACCATTCAACCGGGTTATCCAGTTCAATAACCGGCCGGGCGATCACTTGCCTTTGCTTGCGAGTAATCCAACATTTATGCCGTTTAATTAAATCTTTGATCCGATACTTGGGAAATCTCATGGGCAGGCGGAGGACCAAAGTAGCTTCTTCATTGATTTCCAAAGTAACTGTTTTTCTTTTGGAGCGAATTATGTTTATTTCTGATTCAAGCATAAGATTTTTCAATTATATTATATTGACAGCTGAAATTATACTAAAAATGTTACGAAAGACGTTTATGCAGATATCGCCAGCATTAAGAGGAATAGTTCAGAGAGTAAAAACAGCAGAAAAAAGGATGGTTACGTCAAAAGCTCCCTTTATAACTACGTCTGATGGCTGGACTAGTTTTTACACACAGGGAAATCGCAAGCCGGGCTATGCTGCAACACCCCCTTCCCTATTCTTGATGCACATGAACCAGCTTAAAAGAGAGGTGCCAAGCTTAATTTCGCCACAAGCCCATTTTGCCGATTTAGGATCGGGCCTTGGTATGACTTGCTTTACAGCTGCTACACTGTTTGGTCAGGTAACTGGTTTTGAAATAGATGCCCGTCTTTGTGCAGCAGCCGAGCAAATTGCTTCGGATTCCAAAATCAGCAATGTCCAATTTCTCAACAGGGATTTTATAAGAGAAGCCCTTTCCCTTTACGACATTTTATATTTCTACTATCCCTTTCACGAAGGGTTTGATGAAATTATGGGAGAAAAATTAGCTGAATTAAAGCCTGGGACACTTATTATTTCGCGCCGGAAAAGATTATCAAGGCTTTTTAATTCCGGCATGTTTAATCAAGTTTTCCCGCCGCTCAGTCAATTCTCGCTAGATTGCTTTTTTACTGAATTCTTTACTTATCTCAGGACTTAATCGACTCAATTACATCTAGCAGCTCAGCATGTGTTTTAGTTGAGGTAATTTTCTGGCGCAATCTTTTGGCTTCTGGCAAAGATTTTAAATATGATAAAGTTATCCTTCTCATCAAACCGATTATTTTAGTTAATCTGCTTTCCTTATATTTCTGCATATACAGCAGGTGTTGTTTTAAGACTTTTTTCTTTTGCGCAAACGTCACTGCCGGAGGAATTTTGCCTGTTTTAAAATAATCTTCTATCTCCTTAAATATCCAGGGATAGCCAATTGCCCCGCGGGCGACAAAAACACCGTCACAAACAGTTAAGTCCAGCATTTTTCCGGCCAGTTGGGCCGATAGAATATCTCCTGAACCAAAAACAGGTATATTGACTGTTTGTTTTACCAGTTTAATTGCCTCGTAATTTACTTCCCCGGCATACATCTGCTTGCGCGTGCGGCCGTGGACAAACAAAGCTGCCGCCCCGCTGCCCTGGCAAACTTTTGCCAGTTCAACCAGGGCTTTGAAGTCAAGTTGATCATAGCCAATGCGGATTTTTACAGTGACCGGTAAGTTTAATCTTGAACTCAAGGATTTTATTATAGCTTCAAGCCTTGGCAGATCTCTTAACAAATGCGCGCCAGCCTGCTTTTTGATAACTTTCTTGGCAGGACAAGCAGCATTAAGGTCTATAAATGCCGGTTCAACCTTTTCCCGCAAAATCTCAGCGGCTTTTAAGGTTTTATCCTGGTCGCCGCCTAAAATCTGGGCGGCAATTGGGGAATCTTTTGGATGAGTTTTTAAAATATCTTTATCCTTGCCAGAGCCGTGGACCAGTGAATTGCTGTCAACCATCTCGTAAAAACAAAATTTGGCACCATGCTCCCGGCTGATCAAGCGAAAAGAAAGATCAGATACCCCGGCTAAGGGCGACAAAAAAATATTCGTTGGAATTTCAACCGGACCTATTTTGACCATGATTAGAAATTTAACCGTACTTTGTTTTCAGATAAACTAAAAAGAGGGAAAAAGAAAGAGTAACACTGTTGGCCAATATCACAGGCAAAGAATTCATCAAAATTCCGTAACACAGCCAAAGCACAAGGCCAAATGACAGGACAAGGTACATCAACAAAGATAAATCCTTGGTATGTTTTGATTTAAACGCCTTAATCACCTGAGGCAAAAAAGCAATCGTTGTCAGCGATGCCGCTGACATTCCTATTAATAGGGCTAGATCCATTGTCTACTTCTGGTTTTCTTCTACAAACTTCTTAATTTCTTCAATGTGATCCATAATCTTCTTGGCTTTAGACAATCCAAATGAAAAAGGATATTTATCTTCCTCGTCATTCTTTAATACCAGCATAGGTCTGCCTTTAAATTCTGATCTTTCTGCTATCATGTTTCGCCTCCTTTAGTCTGATAATTTATTATAACACAATTTTGTCTTAATAATGCGCAAAATATTGAAATCTCTCGTCAAAAATACTATAATATAATAATCATGTTCAAAAAATCCGCCTTAATTTTCTTAATATTAGCAATATATCCCTGCTTTGCGCTGGGAATGGGAGGTAAACCAAAATTGCCGGAAAAACTACAAGCTATTATAAAAACCAATAAAGGTGATATTGTCTGTGATCTTTACACTAAACAAGCTCCAAAAACAGTTGACAACTTTATTAAGCTTGCTTTGGGCGAGAAAGAATGGACAGACCCCAGAACAGGTAAAAGGGTTGAAAAACCGCTCTATAGCGGGACCATCTTTCATCGGGTTATTCCTGATTTTATGATCCAGGGCGGCGATCCGCTGGGCCTAGGCATTGGCGGACCAGGCTACACTTTTGAAGATGAAATCAGCCAGGATTTAAACTTTGAAAAATCTGGCATTCTTGCCATGGCTAACTCAGGACCAAATACCAATGGTTCACAGTTTTTTATCACAGTTGCCCCCACACCATGGCTCCAGGGACGCCATACAATTTTTGGCCAGGTTATCCAGGG
>JAHIUL010000051.1 GCA_018817195.1 Candidatus Margulisiibacteriota bacterium | reverse complement strand
GCTGGTGCTTGGTGTTATATTAAATCGCATTTTACCCGGCTTTAGCCCGGAATTGATCCTGGAAATACCGCCGTATCGTTTGCCGCCGCTCAGGATTTTATATAAAAAATTATGGTGGCGGGTCAAAGGTTTTCTGCGCGAAGCCCTGCCGGTTGTTTTAATTGGCGTGACTGTTATAAATATCTTTTATGTTCTTGGATTTTTTGAGTTTATTGCTAACTTAACTGCGCCGGTTGTCACTGGGTTGCTGGGCCTGCCCAAAGAAGCGATTACTGCTATTGTGATTGGTTTTTTGCGCAAAGATGTGGCTGTAGGTATGCTTACACCCTTAAGTTTGTCAGTTAATCAATTGGTTGTAGCCTGTGTGGTTTTATCAATGTTTTTCCCCTGTGTTGCCACATTTACTGTTATTCTCAAAGAATTAGGTTGGAAGGATTTGCTCAAATCATCTGCTATTATGGTTATTGCCGCGCTTTCCGCGGGCGCGCTGCTTAACTTATTATTAAACTTTTTCTACTAGAACTTAAGCGTTCCTTCAAACGTCATCATTGAAGCAAAGAAATTGTCTTCGGCCCTGCCGGATAAACGATTGTCAAAATCAACTGTCTTATAGGACAGGCTGAACAGGATGGCTGAAATAATTGGGTTTTCTTGCGGAACAGTGAAATTTAAAGCTAATGATCTGCCCACAGTAGTGTAGTCAATGTCAGGAATTTTGCCGTTAGCCTGGACTTCACCGCGGTTATGTTCCTCATTTTGTTTTAGGACCAATTCGCCCCAATTTAACACCTGGTGTTTAATGTCTAAATTCCAGTTGATCTTGTGGCGCGGGGCAACTGTTTGGGTAGAAGTTCCTTTATCGCTGTAATCAAACGCTATTTGCGTTGTGCTAAAAGGGTCATAGGCCAGCGCAAGCCGGCTGGTCTGGCTGCTAGCGTTGAGCGCTGGGTCAATTTCTGACCTGTACTGGTAATCCTGCTGGCTAAAGCTGGGGCTAATTATCAATGTTTCCAATGGCTTATATGTCATGCCGTAGTTTTGGGTAAATGATTCTGATTCTGTTTTCACGCTTTCCCAGGTGCCTGACGGTGCCTGGTCTGAGCGGTTATATTTATTAAAGTTTGAGTTAAAGGAATAATTGTCAGTTGAATAAATTTGCCAGCCAACTGTATAGCTGTCTGCCCGGCCGCTGCTTTGCCGGCCCGTATCGTGGGTGGTGGCGTCTTCAGAATGGTCCCAGGAAGTTGAAAGATAGGGCAGCGGCGTAAGACCAACCCGGGTAGCTGTTTTTTCGCTCTTGGGGTTTTTGCCCTGGACCAAAACAGACGGCGTTTCCTGCCGGTTATGGTCCAGGCTCAGGGCCAGTATGCTAATTGGTACTAATTCAGTATGGTAAGTTGTATTAAGTGTTTGTTTTCCCTTGGCAGAAGCAGGAATATAGATAACTTCTTCATGGTTGATCAATTTAACGTAAGCTGTCCATTTGCGGATCAAGGGAAAGGTTAAGTCAATGTTTAAATCGTAATTTGTGTCGCGGGTCACACTCCAGCTGCTTCTTGTTTCCTGGCTAGATTGATAATTTGTTAGTGTGTATGGTTCTGAAAATTGATAATCAAGGCCGGCTGTGATTCTGTTAGTCAAGCCCAGGCCGTGTTTTAAATGAAAATACTTTGACCGGGAAAAAGATTGCTGGACCAGGTCTTGCGAGTCAGAAAGTTTGCCGTCGTAAGTTTGGCTGTAGGACAGGGGGCCAAACCTGAAGCCGGGCAAGGTGATATTGGCTGCGTAATCATCCTGTTTGGCATTAGCGCTTAAGCTGCTGGTTGGAGTTAGCCCGTCGCCCTTTGTTTCAACATTCTTGTAGCTGGCGCCCATTTGGGCCAGGTTAAACGGGTTAAGGCTTAAGGAGTAATCACGCTCGTATCTGCGGTTAAAATGATTTTGGCTGCCGGATTGTGGATCCTGGTTTTCACGGTAGCTTACCGCAGTACTTAAGCCGTGATAGCCAGGGGCATAACTTAAAGCAAAATTCTTGTACCTTGAACCGACCCCAATAGGCGTGCCGCCCAGGGGACTAAAATCAAAACCAATCGCTTTTTCATTGTAGGAAACAGATAGGGGCTCAAGATTTGTTTTAATCCCGTATCTGAAGGCGGAGTCGCTTTTTGTGCCAAATTTTGCAATTCCTCCTGGATCTGGATATTCATATTCAACAGTTACAGCATCTGCCGTTGCCAGGGTAATATAATAAAAAAGAATTATGCCGGAATTATAATCAATGGTGTAATCTATATCCTTGTTCCTCAGGTAGCCGTTTACATAAACTTTTTCTGTGTTTTCAACTATAGCCGGGGTATTATGTTTTGTAACGGAAACCTGGTTTGTCGGCGGAATAAAAACCGCTGCCTCAATTGTCTTGACGCTGAGGACAACCTGGTCAACCTCGCTGTAAGCCAGGTCGCCGCTAAATTCCAGGAGCCGGCCAAATTTGTAGTCAGCGTTAAAACCGACCAGGCTCTGGGTGAGATTATTGCCGGTTGGGGCAACTGGGGGCACATATTGAAAATAAACTGAAAAGTTTTGGCCTGGGTCCAATTCTTTATTAAATGTGATGTAAGGATTTTCTTTATAATAGTTAATTGAATAGCCTGTGTCGCCGGCATCCGGCTCAAATGAACTGTTGCGTGTGTAAGTCGTGAAATCGCTCGAACCTATTTTCCAGACATCTATTTGTTCTGTGCCCGGGACAATATCGCGATAGCTGCTGATATAATAAGGACCGCGTCCGCCATTGCCTGTGCCGGCAAAGCGGCCGACAATGCTTTTTTTGTAACTGTAGGTCGCAATGATTTTTGAACTTGGGGAAACGGGTGTCAGCATTTTAATTGTGCCTGTTTGCCAACCGTCAGTTAAGTCCATTTTGTCGTTAAGGAAAGCCAGTTTTGTATCAGGGATTACTTTGGCATAACCTGTTATTGGGTCAACTTCAACTGTAGGTATAACATAGTCGATGCCTTCAACCAGTGTCCTGCCGTCCAAAGTTAAAATAAGAATCCCGCCTTCCCTGGACGGTACCAGGGGATAGCGCGACAGGTAAATGGTATTGTTATTGGCGATAATGTCTGAACCGCTGATCGGATCAGGCTCAGTGTATGTGTCAGCTGCAACGCCCGAGCCTGTTCTAGCTGATTCTTTCAGGTAAATGGCGCCAAGCGTCAGTTCCTGAGGGTGTTCCGGCGGGGCAATCAGCGCTGCTTTTTCCCAGACGGTATAGCGGTAATTTACTTTGATTGATGAAGTGTTTGAAACTTCAAAGTTAAAAATAATACGGCCTTCTTCATAATCAATCAGGTAGTCATACTCCGGCCTGACCAGACGTTTATCAATAGTTATCTCTTCACTGTTTGGGAGTAAATTTTTGTTTGATAATATATAAGGGCCGCGGCTGCCTTCGCCCGGCAGATATTCGGTTGTTGGTTTTGTCTCGACAAAACGGTAAGTTACGCTGATCGGATCCTGCGCGGTCGGCAGGGTGTTAAGCAGCAGCGTTATTTGGCCGGTTTCAGGATCAATTGTATAATCTTTACTCCTGATCAATGTTGCGCCTTTGTACTCAACCAGTTCAGATGTTTTAATTATCGGATGATTGTCCAGCTGGTAATTGCCGGAATCCTCAAGCGACCTGACGTCATCTTTAGCCGAGGCCGTGGGGAAGCTTTGCAAAATTGTCTTAATGGTCCTTTTGGGCCTGGGCAGGCTTTTGCCCCAGGTGGAAGGGTCGAGGTTGACTGTGCCTTGAAAACCAAAGAAATCTTTTCTTGATAGGGCTGGAAAGAACAAATCAGTTATATTTGTGTAAGCGTAACTGTAAGAAAATGTGTCCGTGCTTTGCAGGATGGTGGTAAAAGTTATCTTCCCTTCAATATAGTCAATTACGTAATCTGTGCCCCTGGTCAACTGGACATTATTTAATTCAATGCGCTCTGAACCCTCGATAATTGAACCGTGGCCCAGGCTGTATGGGCCCTTGCCATTGGTGCCCTTTTGTTCGGTGATGCCCTGGACATAGCTGTTTAATTTAGCTGACGGCACCAGGGTTAAACTGTAGCTTTCGTCTTTACTTAAGATCATCATACCGTTTAACCGTTTTGTAGCGGAGGCAAATTCGTTACCAGAAAAAGTTGCCATGAACTCGCCAAAAACTAATTCGTGTTTATCATCGTAATTAACGCGGGTTGAAAAACTGTCAGGTGCTTCTGGGGTTTGTGTAACGTCATACGTGATCGTTAGTTTGTCTGAGAGTTTGGTTACAATGTTTAGTTTAAGCCTTTCTTGCCAGGGGCTGCCTGTGGCTGTTGGCGAAAAGCCGCCAAGGTAAGTTAAGCCTTGAAAGTAGTTGCGTGAGGGAGTTACCTTAGCGTCGCGATACTCCCATTTTTTATAGCCGCTTATATCAACTTCTGGATAGCTTTGTGCCAGCGCCGGCAGGGCAATGGCGGCAATTGCGCAGAAAAAAAGTAAAACCCGTTTGTCCATTGCTCGGCATATTATCAGAGGTTATTAATCTTGTCAAAGATTTTGTATATAATGTAAAATGAAAAACAGTTGTTATTATTGGTATTTGTTATATAATACATGAAAATAAATTTATTGTTCCAGCGCAAGCACTTAATTTGCCAGGAGGAAAGTAATGCACAAAGTTAAGAAAATCTTGGGAGAGATTTTTTACGGTTTCAAAGAGGAAAGGCAAAGAAAGATAAAAATTTTCTTTGCCTTTTTTATTTTTGCGGGCTTTTTGTTTTTGTTTGCCTCGCTTGCTTATTCTGCTATTCCCCAACAGATTAATTATCAGGGTAAGTTGACTGATGAAAATAATGTGCCAATTGCAGATGGTGCTTATTCAATTGCATTTCGTATTTATGATGATGAAACCGCTGGTTCTGCCATATGGTATGGGATTCAAACAGTAACAACTGAAAGCGGCTTCTTTAATGTTGTTTTGGGTACCTCAGCCTCAATTCCAACATCAGTTTTTACAGGTGAGGCTCGTTGGTTATCAATAAATGTTGATAGTGATGGTTGGATGACGCCCAGACAAAAACTGGTTTCTGTTGGTTATGCTTTTTATGCTTATGATTCAGAAAATTTGGGTGGACAGCCTCCCAGTTATTACGCGCCTGCAGCTGATTCTGGCAGTTATGTTGAGCTTGCGCCTTCCTCCGTTCAAGTGACAAATGAACAGTATGCGGTTCGTGTGGGTGTTGGCCATACTTCTGGTAGAGCGGTTTATGCGGAATCTACTGCCGAGACCGGTACGACGTACGGTGGGTATTTTAAAGCTGATAGCAGTTCCGGCCGCGCTGTTTATGGCGAGGCAACCAGCGGCAGCGGAGAGAATTATGGTGGCTATTTTGTGAGTAACAGTTCTGACGGATATGGAATCTATGCTGCTGGTAAATATGGAGTAAAGGGTGTTTCAGATTTAAATAGTGGTCGAGGCGTTTGGGGGCTGGCTACTGGAGAAACCAGCTATGGGCTTTATGGACAGGGCAAAGCATGTGGAACCTATGGCCAAGCTACTGCAGCAACCGGAGAAACTTATGGCGTTTATGGGATAACTAGTAGTCCAGATGGGTATGCCGGCATGTTTGCTGGCAATGTAAAAATCACTGGGACTATTGAGGGCGCTAGTCCAGTGAAGGTTTCTGGTGGGCTTTCAGTTGTTGGAACACTTGAAACTACTAGTGGCGGTGTAAAATTTCCTGATGGAACAATTCAAACAACTGCGATAATCACAGGGGAGTATGTAACAAGTGTTTCTTCCCAAGGGGCTTCTGGTCTAACAGGAGATGTGGATTTAAAAGCAGGTACTAATGTTTCAGTTACCCAGACCGGCCAGACTATTGAAGTGGCAACATCGGGTAACTTAGACGCAGACACCCTCGATAGTCTTGATTCAACTGCCTTTGTCTTGGTAGCTGGTGATACCATGACTGGAACGTTAGAAATTTCGTCAGGGAACAATCTTATTGTGGATACGGATACCCTTTATGTGGATGGCGCAAATAACTATGTTGGCATTGGAAAGACCAACCCGGATAATCCTCTCGATGTATATCTCAATCAAACCGCTACTTATGCTGCTCACGTTTTCAATGACCAAAGCAATCAAGGGCATGGTCTGTTTGTCCAAAGCGATGGAATTGCTACTGGATCATTTATTCTTACGGTTCAATCGGGAAGTTATAATCCTGTTTTCCGAGTTTCTGGAAGTAATGTTTTTGCCGAGAATTTATCCATTGGAACTGACTATCTATCTACTGTTCCTACTAGCGACGGATTAATAGTTGAAGGTGATGTTGGTATAGGGATTATCACGCCAGAAGCAACCTTGCATGTTGCAGGAGATATTAAAGCAACTGGATATGTGTCGTCTGAGAGTTCTTTTTATGGCGATGGGTCAAACTTAACTGGTTTAGTAACCAGTGTTTCTTCGCAAGGGGCCTCTGACTTAACGGGTGATGTTGATATTAAAGCAGGAACAAATATTGCAGTGACTCAAACGGGTCAAACTATTGAGGTAGCAACATCAGGCAACCTTGATGCCGCAACCTTGGATGGTTTAGATTCCACACAATTTGTAAAGCTTGGCCCCCCAGGTATCCAAAGCACAAGTGCAGCCTATGCAATTTGGGTTAGTGGGGAAGTTGGCATATCTGCTGAGGGTGCGACAAGGGGTGGATATTTTAAAGACAGCGACAGTAGTGGATATGCATCCATTGGATATGGAAACTATGGAATGAGTGCATCAGGGAATACCGCTGGTATTTGGGGTCAGTCAAACGGTG
>JAHIUL010000050.1 GCA_018817195.1 Candidatus Margulisiibacteriota bacterium | reverse complement strand
TGGCTATTTGCTATTGGGATATTACAAGAAAAGACAAAACAGCAAACAAAAAGAGAAAAAAGAAAACCTGCCTCCCCCTATTCCTTTTGATCAGGCTGCGCTATCTGCCTTAGAAAACCTTAGGCCAGAAGAATATTTTGAAAAGAAACAGATCAAAGAATATTATTTTATCATTACAGAAATTGTGCGGGAATTCTTGAGCCAAAATTACCACATTGATACCCTGGAAAAAACCTCATTTGAGCTGATTGAAGACCTGGAGCGTGTTGAGCGTGATTTTAACAAAGTCAGGCAGCTTGACCAGTATTTAAACGAGTGCGACCTGGTTAAATTTGCTAAATCAAAGCCCTCCTTGGCTGAGATGAAAGAAAAACGCCTGCAATCAATCAATATCATTAAGGAATTTAAGAAACCAAATGCGTTTTAATAATATTTATTTCGCAATATTGCTGATTGGCTTGCCCTTTTTATATCACTGGGTAAAACAGCAGAAACCAGCAACTATCTTCCACCCGGATCTTTTGAGCAAAGTTAAAACTAACCTTGCTAGAACCAATTTTAAATCCAACCTGCCCCTGATCCTGCGCCTAGCAGCTCTAACTTTATTAATTCTCGCTTTAATGCGGCCGCAAATGGGCTTTTTAGCTGATACAACCAACCGTTTTGGCGTGGACATTATGGTGGCGCTGGATATTTCCAGTTCCATGAACGCTGAAGATTTTAAGCCCAACCGCATAACCGCTGCCAAAGATGTGTTAAGAAAATTTATCAAAGGCCGGCCTAATGACCGAATTGGCCTGGTTGTTTTTGGCAGTAAAAGTTATGTCCAATCCCCCCTGACTACTGACCACAGTACACTAATTGACTATTTGGACAATGTTTACATCGGCCTGGCAGAAGACGGCACAGCAGTGGGCATGGCCATTGCCAACTGCGTTAACCGCTTAAAGGATTCTAAAGCCAAAAGTAAAATCATTCTCCTGCTGACCGACGGCGATAACAATGCCGGTGAAATTGAGCCAAAAACAGCGGCTAAGCTGGCGCAAGCCACTGGCGTCAAGATATATGCTGTGGGCATTGGCGACCCGGAAGGCGCGCCGCTGCAGGTAAAGGATTATCGCGGCAGAATGGTTTACGCGCGCAATCCTGACGGCACGCTTTATCTGACAAAAATGAACGAAGCCGGCTTAAAAGAAATTAGCTCAATTGCAGATGGCGCCTATTTTATGGCAAGCAATATTGGCCGGTTAAATAATATCTTTGATAAAATCAACAACCTGGAAAAAACAGAATTCAAAGTTAAAGATGTTTTTGTCTTTGAAGAACGTTTTTATTGGTTTGTCCTGCCTGCGCTGTTCCTATTGCTGGCAGAATTTGGCCTGCGCCGCTTTTATTTAAGGAGAATACCGTGATATTTGGTAATGCCGTATATCTTTGGTGGTTATTGTTAGTACTTGGATTAATTGTTCTAGAAGTTTTCCTATTTAAAAAACACCAGGAGTTATTATTAAAATTATTTCCAGGCGAGCTAAAGAACCTAATGCTCAAAAATTGGAATAAAAACAAACATATAGCAAGAATAGCCCTTTTTATCCTAGCCATCTTCTTCCTCTCCATCTCCCTATCTCGCCCCCAATGGGGTAAAAAAACAGAGATCACTGACCGCCGCGGCATAGACGTTATTATTGCCATTGATACTTCAAAAAGCATGCTGGCTGAAGATATTAAGCCTAATCGCTTGGAAAATGCCAAGACTTCGCTGGCTTTATTGACTGAGGAACTAGCCGGCAATCGCGTTAGCTTAGTTGCTTTTGCCGGCAGGGCCTTTGTCCAGTGCCCGCTGACCACAGATATTGAAGCAATCAAGCTTTTCTTAAATTCAATTGATACCAACCTAATTCCAAATCCAGGCACCAACATCAAATCAGCCATTGACGCTGCTGTAAAAGCCTTTGGCAAAACAAAGAACAGCAAGGCGCTTATTTTGCTAACTGATGGAGAAGAATTAGATGGCAATGCCCTATCCGGAGCGGACGAAGCAGCCAACAACCACATCCAGATATATGCCATAGGCATTGGCTCACTGGATGGCGCAACAATCCCTGTTTTTGATAACCGCGGCAATCGAGTTGGCGTTAAAAAAGACAAAGGTGAAGTGGTAGTTTCCCGCGCTAACCCAGAATTGTTAAATATGCTGGCTAAAAAGACCAAAGGCCGCGCTTTTATGATTAGTGACGGCGAAT
>JAHIUL010000049.1 GCA_018817195.1 Candidatus Margulisiibacteriota bacterium | reverse complement strand
TCGCGGTTGGCGGAGAATATTTTTTTGCCACGGTTATTGGCGCCTGTCCTTGTGCTTCTTGGGAATTTCCTGTCAGCCGTGTGCCAGGGACCTCTCTGTCGTCTGAAGACGGAGCAACCTTATTGATAAAAACAATCCCAGCGACAACAATTACCGCAATTAAGGCTAAAAAGAAAAGAAACTTTTTGTTTTGCATATTAGACCTCCTGTCTTGCTTATATTATAACGCTTTCAGGGGGTCTCAAGCAAGCGATTGCGCTAGTTTGGCCAGCGCCGCATTTTTAACAAGCTCATTTATAAAGACTAGTCGGTGGCCGGCAAGTTCCGGGTAGGCGGCCGAGAGGTCAAAACCGATATTCTTGTCTGTTTTGATAACTATTTCTTTAAAGGCAGGAGTGTTTGCGAAGAGCACAGAAGAACCAAGCAGTTTTTTTGCATAAGCGGTCTTTTGCAAACAAAGCTCAGCGACTTTTCGCAAACCTTGCTTGCCCATGAGAGAAAGATAGGCAGTGGCGGCAAGTGCAGCCAGGGCTTCGTTGCTGCAAATGTTTGAAAAAGCGCGTTCCCGGCGAATGTGCTGTTCCCTGGCTTGAAGCGTTAAGCAAAAGCCTCTCTTTCCATCCACGTCAATTGTTTGGCCAACTATTCTTCCTGGAACCTGTCTTATCAAAGCCTTTTTAGCTGCAAAAATACCAAGCCCGGGCCCGCCAAAGGAAACCGGATTGCCAAGAGTTTGTCCTTCGCCTGTCACGATATCTGCGCCATAGTCTCCCGGCGCCTTAAGAAGCCCCAATGAAATTGGATCAATGCTGACTATAAACAAAGAGCCGTTGGCATGAACTTTTTCTGCGACCCCAGAAATATCTTCAAGGCAGCCAAAGAAATTGGGCTGAGCTAAAATTAGGCAAGAGCTGTTGGCTGTTAGCGATTGGGGCAGAATGGTTTGCCCTGTGTTTTTATCAAAAGAGAATTCTTTAACAATAAACCCAGCGGCTTTGGCATAGGTTTTTAGCACATTGCGATATTCTGGATGCACAGCGCTTGAAACAAGGATTTCTTTTCTTTTCGTGGCGCGGCAGGCCAGAAAAGCAGCTTCGGTCAAGGCGGTTGCGCCGTCATACATCGACGCATTGGCTACATCCATGCCGGTTAGGCTGCAGAGCATGGTTTGGTACTCGTAAATGGCTTGTAGCGTGCCCTGGCTGGCTTCTGCTTGATATGGCGTATAGGCTGTGTAGAATTCTGAGCGCGAAACGATGTGTTTAACTGCGCTGGGAATAAAATGCTTATAGCTGCCAGCGCCTAAAAAGTTAAAGGCCCTGTTTTTACCGCTTTGGGACTTAAGCTCCTCAAGTAATTCTGGCTCAGAAAGGGGAGCCGGCAGCTCGGGCTGCTTTTTCAGGCGGACCTTGGCTGGTATATTAGCAAACAGTTCTTCTGAAGACTTGTTTCCTAGTGCGGCAAGCATTTCCGCTTTATCTTGTGTGGAATTGGGCACGTAGCTCATTTATTTTGTCTCAAGCAGGCTTTTGTAATCCTCATCAGACAACAAAGCGTTGGCTTCGTCAGGCGCAGACATTTCTATTTTAATTATCCAGCCCTTGCCATAAGGGTCCTGGTTAACCAGTTGCGCGGTGTTGTTCAGTTCTTCATTAATCGCAACAACCTTGCCGGAAACAGGCGCCAGAAGGGAAGAAACTGATTTAACAGATTCAACCACGCCAAATTCTTCGCCGGCCTTTAGCTCTTTGCCTACAGCAGGCAGTTCAACATAAACAATATCACCTAACTGGTCCTGGGCAAAAAAGCTGATGCCAACTGTTGCGGTTTTCCCTTCAACCTTGGCCCATTCGTGGTCCTTGCTGTATTTGACATTATTTGGAAGTTGGTCGGTCATGCTGTTTCCTCCATTTTCCCTACAGTGTAGCGGCAATAGGCAAAAACCAGGCCGGAAATTAATATCCTGGCCAGGCTGTCCCAAAAGCGGTCGTAGAGCATTTTTTTCTGGTAATAAACATCAAAAAACTGTTCGCCTTTTTCTGGCATCAGGGGAGAATCAACGCTTGAGACCGAAAGCGAAGCATCCGCCTTCCTGATATTAAATAATCCCACAGATGAACTGGCCAAATCAATTGTGCCCCACATCAGGACAAAGAAAGCAATCGTACAGATTACATAATAATATATACGCTTGAGATCAAGATTGCTTAGTGTCATTTTTACCCCCTGTCATTTGAGTTAGTAAGTCTATTTTATCGCTTATAAAAAGCTTTGGCAACTACTTTGGCCGCGGCTTTTTTGCCGCGAATACCAATTTGGAGCGAGTCTCCTTCTTTTGCCTGGTTTGTCTCGAGGTAGGCCAGGGCTATTGGAATTTTAAGGGTTGGAGAAAAAGTTCCACTGGTGATTTTGCCAATTGATTTTTTGCCTTGTTCATCAAAAACAACATCGCCTGCCCTCGGAATCATGCGACCTTCAGGCTCAACCCCAACTAATTTCTTTTTTAAGCCAGTCTGTTTTTCTTTAACCAGGCCGGCCTTACCAATAAAATCATTTTTGTCTAATTTAACCGCCCAGCCATAGCCCGCTTCTAAAGGCGTTGTGTCATCATCATACTCATGACCGTAAAGCGGATAACCAGCCTCAAGCCGCAGGGTATCGCGCGCGCCTAAACCGCAGGGCTGGACGCCTTCTTTAATAAAGGCCTGCCAAATTTTTTCAATCTCTGTTTTGGCAACAACCAGCTCAAACCCGTCTTCCCCGGTATAGCCTGTTCTTGAAATAATAATATCGCGCCAGCAAAGGCAGTGGTTATGTTTTAATTCTGCCAAAGAAACATTTAAGGCCTTGCTGACAACTTTTTCTGCTTCGGTCCCCTGTACAGCCAGCAGGCTGTAATTTTCGTATACGCCAACGCCGGCTTGTTTAAAGGCTTTTGCTTGTTTTTTTAGCCATGACAAAACTTTATCAGCATTGCTGGCGTTGCAAATAATTAAATGGAATGCCGGCAGACAGTAAACAAACACATCGTCGATTGCCCCCCCGGATTCGTTGCACATAATCGAATATTGGCCTTCGAACCATTTAAGCTTTGAAGCATCATTGGTGGTTGTCTTCTGAATTAGGGTCAAGGAATCTTCTCCTTCGATCTTTATTAGGCCCATGTGGCCAATGTCAAAAATGCCGGCAGCGGATCTTACGGCATTGTGTTCCTCAATAATGCTCTTGTAGGAAACCGGCATTTCCCAGCCGGCAAACGGCACCATTTTAGCGCCAAGTTTTATATGTTGCTCATAAAGCGGAGTCTTTTTTAGCATAGCTTTATTATATATGTTTTATATTTTTCTGCAAGAAGCCTGACATCTTGTGGAATTAAAACAAGGCTAAAGCAAGCTGGATAAAACAGCAACAAACTTTTCGTTCTGCTCTTGTGTGCCGATTGAAACGCGGATGGCATCGGGCAGGCCAAAAGAAGTTAGCGGCCGGATAATTACTCCTTGCTTCATCATTTGAAGGAATAAATCATCAGCAGATCGTTTAACATTGATGAAAATGAAGTTTGATTCGGTCTTTTTGTATTCCAAACCCACCTTATCCAACGCAACACAAAGATATTTTTTGCCTTCAACGTTTGTGGCATAAGTTTTTTTCAAGAAATCTTTATCGCCCAGGGCAGCTTTTGCTCCAGCCTGGGCAAGTCGATTAACATTAAACGGCGGTTTAGCACGGAACATATACCCGACGATATCTTTTGCGCTAACGCCATAGCCAACCCGCAAACCAGCTAGGCCGTAATACTTAGAAAATGTTCGCAAGACTAAAATGTTTTTACCTTTGCGCACATATTTTATTGTGTCTGGAAAATCTTTGGCTTCGACAAATTCCACGTAAGCCTCGTCAATAATTAGAAGAATTTTGTCCGGCACTTTTTTTAAGAAGTCTTCCAGCGCCTTGCTCTTAATATATGTTCCTGTTGGGTTATGCGGGCTGCACAGGAAAATCATCTTTGTTTTCGGCGTAATTGCTGCGGCTATCGCGTCCAGGTCCTGCTCGTTGTTTTTTAAAGGCACAAACTTTGGCTGGCCGTCAAAAATCTTGGCAAAAAAATTATATAAACTAAAAGTGTTTTCCGGAATAATTACTTCTTCGCCTGGCCGCAAAAAAGTGGCCGCAGCCAGCTGCATGATTTCATCAGAGCCATTGCCAACAATAATATTATTATCTGCCAGCCTTAATTTTTTAGCCAATGCTTCGCGCAGCAACAATGATTTTTGGTCAGGATAAACATGTAAGCGTGAACTCTCTTTAGCAATTGCTTCTAAAGCTTTAGGAGAGGGGCCAAAGGGATTTTCATTCGAGGCTAATTTGATTATCCCAGGCTTGGTTGGTGTTTTGCCGGGAATATATTCCGGGATACTTTTGATTACTTCTCGAATGAAATCTTCGGCCATCAGAACGGATTAGCCCAACTGAAACCAATTAAGGCAGACCGGGAATCCTTGGCTTCTTGATTGTCAAGCAAATTTAAAGCAGAGATATTAAGCGAGAAGATCGGTGAAAAATAAAACCTTGCGCCGGCATTAAACTGCGACATGGTTTCCCCTGCCAGCATGTCACCGGTTAAAATTAAAGTCTGCGCTAATGGGATCTCAACTCCGGCCATGCCCAGGGGGCGAAATTTTTGTTCTGGAAAATCCGCCATAAACCCAAAGGTTAAGCGAGGTCCCTGCTCAAAATACTTTGTCGCAACCATATAAACATCAGTTTGTGTATATGAAAAGAGATTCTCAACGCCAATGGCTAACAGCAAAGGATTGGGCTCTTCGCCGGTTGAAAGAGACAGTTTCATGTTAACAAACACGCCCTCGCGCAGCTCGCCGGTATCTTTTTCTGTGCCGCCAACAATGCCAAGCTCTACACCATGAAAAGTGCCCAGGTTCATTTTATAAAAAACAGAGGTTTCTGTGGTGGCTGCGCCCTGCAGGAAGCTGGCGCCAAAATCTGAGCCAATGTTGAAATTTTTATAAGGGATAACGTCAGCAGAAGGGATTCTAACAACGCCGCTAGGCCCGTTAATGGCCGGGGCAGGGAAAACCTGCGGAAAAGCAAACGCTGCGCAGGTAAGACTTATGATTAAGGTTGTTAATAAACTAACTCTTTTCATGTTAAGACACCTCACTTTTTGAGGAATCGATGAGGCAATTATAGACATTTTCAAACTGCTTTGCAACCACAACTGAAGAAAAGCGCAAATGAGAATCTTCCCTGCCTTTATTGCCCATATCTTTGCGAAGTTGTTTCTCTCTTAATAAACGCAGTACGTGCTCAACAAACATTTCCTGATTGCCAGGCACAAGATATCCATCTAAGCCGCTTTCAATAACGTCTGAGATGCCGCCGCCAAAAACAGCTACCACTGGCAAACCGCAGGCCTTGGCTTCAGTTAAAACCAGCCCCTGGGTTTCAGTTGTTGAAGCGTAAACAAAAATATCCGCAGCCAGGCAATAATCGAGAACTTCCTCGTGCTGCTTTTGGCCAACAATGAAAACGTTCTTGCCGGCGATATTTTTGAACTCCTTTTCCTTGGGCCCGCCGCCCACTAGAATAAAATAAGTGTTTTTTTCTTGAGCCAGAATGGATTGAAAGGCCTCAAGCAAAAAAGGCACATTTTTTTCCGCTGACAGGCGGCCAGAGTATAAAAGTATTTTTGCATCTGAGGGCAGCTGGTGTTTTTTGCGGATCATTTCTCTTTGCCCGGCAACGGCTGCTTTGTCTTTGATTTTTTGCAGCTGCAGGCCGGTTGGGATTACCTTAATCGGTTGTTTAACCTTTCTTAAAACAAGCAATCGCCGCACCATTTCTGACGGCACAATTACTGTGTCAACTTGATTGCAGAAATAGGCAAGATATCTGGCTACCAGCACTTTGGCCAGTCTTTGCGGCGCCCAGGGGGTATGGTGGACATAGCGAGAAAAAAGGGTATGAAAACTATAAACAATTGGAACTCTCATTCTTCTGGCCAACAACCTGGCGGCTTGGCCTACCCCAAAGGGTTGGTGGGCATGGATTAAATCAATTTTTTCTTTTTTTAGCTTTGCAAAGATGCTGGGCGAACAGGGGAAAACTAGGCGATAGCCAGGATAAGTTGCTGGCAGGGATGGCAGGCGAAATATTTTTGGATCATATTCCATGTGTCCGGGATATTTGGGGCCGACAATAAAAACTGTGTGGCCAAGTTTTTCTAATTCTTCGCGCAGGATTTTAATTGATAGTGTAATGCCGCTAAGATATGGCAGGTAAGAGTTGGAAAAAAGCGCGATCTTCATTTCTCATTTTTCTTCTTGGCCAAGCGCCGCAAAGAAGCGCGGTATTCCATTTCTTTAGTATGGTCACGCGCCGGGAAGCCAGAAACAATTGAGTTAGCAGGAATATCTTTTGTTACTCCACTCTTAGCCAGTACAACGGTATTTTCTCCAATAGTGATGTGCCCGTTAAATCCGGCTTGTCCGCCAACTGCGACATGATCACCAAGTGTAACAGAGCCTGCAAAGCCGACTAAGCTGACAATGGCGCAATCTTTGCCAATTTTGCAGTTGTGGGCAACATGCGATAGGTTATCAATTTTTGTGCCCTGGCCAATAATTGTATTTCCCAGGGTGCCGCGGGAAACACAAACATTGGCAAAAAGCTCAACATCATCTTCAATCACAACAGAGCCGATCTGGGGTATTTTTATATGTTTGCCTTTTTCTTGGGCAAAGCCGTAACCGTCAACGCCAATACGGCAGCCGGCATGCAAAACAACCCGGGCGCCAATTGTTACTCGATCATAAATGGAGACATTGGAATGGACCTCACAATTTTTACCAATGGTTGTTTTGTCTCCAACAACAGAGTGGGAGCAGATGCTGGTATTATCTCCAACAACAACACCTTCTCCCAAAACAACATATGGCTCAATCCTTACGTTCTTGCCTATTTTACAAGTTTTTGGAATAATGGCGGTTTTATCAATTTTTTTGGCCACTGATTTCTTGGGCGCAAACAGCGGCAGGATTTTCGCCATGGTTAGTCTGGGGTTTTTAGCAACTAAACAGGCCTTGTCTTTTGTTTTGAGGTTTTCCGGAACAACCAACGCAGAGGCTAAAGACGCCAAAGCCTGGGGAAGCTTGTTTTCTGTAAAAACAAAAACAAGATCCCCAGGCCTTGCAGTTTCAGGGGCAGAAACCCCTTTAATGTCTAAGTTCCCATTGCCGGCAACTTTGCCGGAAACAAGCTGCGCCAGCTCGTTTAGTTTCATTACTTATTAAGTTCAGTGATTACCATTTCGGTCAAGTCCATGCCGCCGGTTATAATAACCTGCTTATCAAGGACCATTTCAATGCCGACCTTCTTGGCAACTGCCTTAACTGAGTCAAGAATCTTGAGCTGCAGCTTTGCTGTTAACTGTTCGTTTAAGCGAAGCAGGCTTTCTCTTTTTGGCGCCAGCTTTTCTTCAAGTTCTTTTCTTAGCTTATCCAGGTCTTCCTTGCTTTTGCCGTCTTTTTCAGCTTTTTCCAGTTTTTCCTGGCTTTTTTCGAAATCCTTTTTAAAGGACTCTTCTTCTTTGGCCAGGTCTTTCTGGGCGCTTTCTGTTTCTTTGTATTCACGGAAAACTTTTTGAACATCGATAAAACCGATGTTTTGGAAGTTTGCAGCAGAAGCGATTCCAGCTATAAAAGTAATGGCAAGCGCAATAACTAATAATTTTTTCATCCTTTTCACCTCCTTGGTTATTTTATCACAGCGCGTCCCTGGCGTCTATATGCTTCAAGGGATATCAACAGCGCAGCAATGTCTGCGGGCGAGACCCCGGCAATTCGCGAGGCTTGGCCAATTGATACGGGCTTGAGCTTGTCCAGCTTAAAGCGCGCTTCTTTGGAAACACCATGTAATTCCATAAAGCTTAGACTCTCCGGGATCCTTTTTGTTTCAAGGTTTTTGAATTTTTCTACCTGTTTTAGCTGTCTCTGGATATAGCCTTTATATTTTAGGCTGATATCAATTTGCTCGGAAATCTCTGGCGAAAGCCTTTCCCCTTTTTCAATGGCGGATTTTTTTCTTTTAAAACATTTAAAGCGTTTTTCAGAAATCAGGCCGGCTTGATAGCCTTTTTCTGTTAAGCGCAGGTCAGCATTGTCTTGCCGCAGCAGCAGGCGGTATTCTGAGCGGGAAGTCAGCATGCGATAAGGCTCTGCAATATCTTTAGTAATTAAATCGTCAACCAATGTGCCGATGTATGACGCATCACGGCCAAAAGTCATGGGTTCTTTGCCTTTAATTTTTAAGGCGGCATTGATGCCCGCCACAATTCCCTGGGCCGCAGCCTCTTCATAGCCTGACGTGCCGTTAATTTGTCCGGCGCAGAAAAGGCCGGGAATGTCTTTTGTTTCTAAAGTATGATTAAGCTGGGAAGAAGGAACATGGTCATATTCAACCGCATACCCCGGGCGAATAATTTCCACGTTTTCAAGCCCAGCCATGCTTTGAAACATTGCCAGCTGCACATCCGCGGGCAGGCTGGTGTTCATGCCCTGGGCGTACATTTCCAGGGTGTCCCTGCCGGTTGGCTCAATAAAACATTGCTGGCTGGTCTTTTCTGGGAAGCGCACAACCTTGTCTTCAATTGACGGGCAGTAGCGCGGCCCGATGCCTTGGATCTTTCCCGCAAAAAGCGGCGAGCGGTCAAGGTTGTCCATTATTATTTTATGGGTTTCCTTATTGGTTCGAGTTAAGTAACAGGGCACCTGCGGCAATTTTAACTGCGGGTTTTCAGGCGTATCCAAACCGTATTGTTTATACTCCCAGATAAATGAAAACAATTTAATATCTTCATCCCCGGGCTGGATTGTCATTTTTGAAAAATCGATTGAGCGTTTGTTGATTCTGGCCGGAGTGCCGGTTTTTAAGCGCCCAAGACGCAAGCCAAGCGCGGTTAAATTGTCAGACAGCCCATTGGCGGGAAATTCTCCTGCCCGGCCGCTTTCCATGTGCACCATACCGGTATGGATAACTCCCTTGAGAAAAGTCCCAGTTGTTACAACAACTGTTTTTCCTTCATAAATGATGTCTAGTTTTGTTTTTACGCCAATAACTTCTGATTTGTTTGTTCTGGTCTTTGTTGTCAAAACTTCTTCCACCAAGCCCTGCTTAAGATCAAGGTTTTCTTGTTCTTCAAGGAGCTTTTTCATCTCGCGATGGTATTGTTTGCGGTCAGACTGGGCGCGCAGGGCCCAAACAGCCGGGCCTTTGTTGGTGTTAAGCATCTTCATCTGCAGGAAGGTTAAGTCTGTTGCAATGCTGATTTGTCCGCCCAGGGCGTCAACTTCGCGAATTAACTGGCTTTTGGCCGGTCCGCCCATGGCCGGGTTGCACGACATAAAAGCGACAGTATCAACATTCATGGTCAAAAGCAATGTTTGGCAGCCAAGCCGAGCAGAGGCCAGGGCAGCTTCAATTCCAGCATGCCCAGCGCCAATTACTATTACATCATATTTTTTCGGGTATTTCATATATATTAAGGAAGCTGTCAGCCGCGAATGTCTCTGATGACGAAAATAACCCCCAAGCGGCTGCCTAACTCATCTCGCAGGATGTTGGCATTGATAAAAGAGGGCAGACATTGGCCCAGCGGATCGCACAGATTTGCTTTGAAACGCTCTATTTCTAAGCCTTGATCAGCGACCTGCTGATAAAGTTTTTCGTAGTGGTCTTTTTGTTCAAAAAGCGTTTGAATGTGCTTGCCCAAAATTTTTCCTTTGGGGCAATGGAAATATTTATGCGCTTCTTCGTTTAACAGCACAACACGGCCGTCAAGGTCTGTGACAATCAAGGAATCGGGCATGGTTTCAATAATAGTATTTGCGGCTAAACCCGGCGAGATCGCAAATAAACTATAGCGCCTCATGGCATAGAAAATAAACAGGTTCATAATGGCGAAATCAAAGACTACAGTTGGAAAAGTTACCCGAGTGTTTAATATTAAGGGCAGGATTTGATCCGAAAGAATTCCTAAAAGAACAGGAATAACAGAGCCAATCGCGATTAACCGGGCTTGCTGGCGCTCAGTCTTTTGCGCTGCAGTAAGGGAGTAGGTTGCAAAGAGAAAAATGCCCAGCCCAGTGTAGCTGAGCGTTTGGATAACAAACAATATGTAGGTTGGCGCCGGAATGCTTATTATCCCATAAGACAGGATTTCAAAGCGCTGGTACATCAAATTGGTAAACATAAAAAGTGCGGCAACAATAGTTGGCGGAGCATAGAGTGCAATCAATGCGGCTTTGTTCTTTAAGAAGTTGTCTTTTTTGCTGAAAATAAGGGCAAAATGAGCATAAACCGCAAAGGCAAAAGCAATCAAACTGGCAGAAAAACGGTTAATTAAACCGGCCAGCTCAAGAGTAAAGGCAATACGCAAAGAATAAGTCAGGATGCAGGCAAAGAAAGCCAGCAGGGCAAAGCGCACGTAAAATCTGGCAGCCTGATTTTCATAGTGGCGGCTGTAAATATCAAAGGCCAGCAGCAGCACAAATAGCGACGCGAGCAGTTCAAAATAAGGGAAAAGTATTGACATTTAGTTTAATTATAGTATATTTCAAAAGGAAGGACAAGACTTCATGGCAAAGTATAAACGTATTCTTCTCAAGCTCTCCGGCGAGGTTTTTGGCGGCCAAAGAAAGTATGGCATTGATTTTGAACAACTCCAAATCCTGGCTGAAGAAATTAAAAACGTGCGCAAAGCCGGGGTCGATGTAGCTATTGTTGTCGGCGGAGGCAATATTTTCCGCGGGGTAGCAGGCGCTGTGCGCGGGGTTGATCGGGCCACTGGCGACTATATGGGCATGCTGGCTACAGTAATTAACTCTTTAGCTCTCCAGGATGCTTTAGAAAAAATTGAAGTTCCTTCCCGAGTGCAAACTGCAATTGAAATGCGTTCTATTGCTGAATCATTTATCAGGCGGCGGGCCATCAGGCACATGGAAAAAGGCCGGGTAGTGATATTAGCTGCGGGCACAGGCAATCCTTATTTTTCAACCGATACAACCGCGGCCCTTCGGGCAGCAGAGCTGGATGTTGATGTTGTGCTAAAGGCAACCAAAGTTGGCGGAGTGTACGACAAAGATCCGATGCACCATAAGGACGCGAAAAAGTTTAAAAAAATATCTCACATGGACTTAATCCAGAAGCGGCTCAAAGTTATGGATACTACAGCTGCTTCCTTGTGCATGGAAAATGAGATCCCGATAATAGTTTTAAATTTGACTAAGCGTGGCAACATTAAAAACGCAGTTATGGGCAAAAATGTCGGCACGATAGTAGCGAATGAGAAATAAGGAGGTCCGAGCATGCAGGATGTTTTAAAAGAATGTGAAGTAAAAATGCAAAAGGCAGAGGAAGTCTTAAAAAAGAACTTTGCGGCTGTCAGGACCGGCCGGGCTAACCCGGCTTTGCTTGATCACGTGCAGGTGAACTACTATGGCGCGCCAACCCCATTAAAACAGCTGGCCTCTATTTCTGTGCCAGAGCCCAGGATGTTATTGGTTTCCCCGTATGATAAAAATGCTGCCGCTGACATTGAAAAAGCGATTTTAACCTCTGATTTAGGCATTAACCCAAAACGCGAAGCCGGAGTTCTCCGGCTGGTTTTGCCGGAGCCAACAGAGGAAAGAAGAAAAGAATTAGTTAGGGTGATAAAAAAAGAAACCGAAGAGGCTAAGGTGGCAGTGCGCAATGTGCGGCGCGAAGCAATTGACAGTGCCAAGAAAAAGAAAGCAGCCAAAGAAATTACTGAAGACGACGAGAAAAACCTGGATAAAAAGGTCCAGGACCTAACAAACAAATATTGTGCTGAAATGGATAAGATGTTTGCTTCTAAAGAAAAAGAAGTAATGGAAGTCTAGATGGACCCCAAAAAAGTTCCCCAACACATTGCAATTATCATGGACGGCAACGGCCGCTGGGCAAAAAAGAGGATGCTCCCGCGTATTGCCGGCCACAAAGAAGGTTCTGAGTCTGTGCGCGCTGTTTTAAAGGCTTGCGCGGAATTCGGCGTCAAATATTTAACGCTCTATGCTTTTTCCACGGAAAACTGGCGCCGGCCAGACGAAGAAGTTGATTTTTTGATGGGGCTTTTTTCTCAGACCATTGATAATGAGATTGAGGAACTCATGGAAAATGAAGTAAAGCTTAAGTTTTTAGGCAGGTTGGAAAAATTTTCACCAGGGCTTAAAAAGAAGATGCGGGAAGCAATGGAAAAGACAAAAAACAACAAAAGAATTACCTTAAATGTAATGGTCAATTATGGCGGCAGGGCGGAAATTGTTGACGCGCTCAACGAAATAATTGCCTCAGGGGAAAAGGGGGCCGACGAAGATTTAATTAATAAACACCTTTATACCCGCGGCATGCCGGACCCGGACCTTTTAATCCGAACGGCCTCTGAAATGAGGGTCTCAAACTTTCTTCTCTGGCAGATCGCTTATGCGGAGATTTACGTGACGGCAGCCCTGTGGCCTGATTTTCGGCGAGAGGAATTAATCAAGGCCATAGAAGATTTTCAAAAAAGAGTTAGGAAATTTGGCAAGACCAAGGAGCAAATAGATGCTGCGTAGGGGAATCACAGCTTTAATTACTGCCCCGATTATTGTGGCTTGTGTTTACTTTGGCGGGCTGGCTTTTTTGGCCTTAGTATTAGTCTTGGCCCTTTTATCAATAAATGAATTTTATAATATGATGAAAGGCAAAGATTTTCATCCGGCCTATTGGGTCGGCAATCTCTTTACTATTGTTTTTATTATTTTTGCTTATTATGCCCTGAAAAAAAACTGGGAGCCTGCCCATTCCGCCATGTTAACTGGCGCGGCTTTGGTCACCATGGTTTCAACCCTTTTCTTAAAGCGGCCCAAAGACGCAATTGTTGATATTGCTGTGACATTATTGGGCATGATTTATATTGGTTGGTTTTTCAGCTACTTTTTGTTTATCAGGGCGTTAACTGAGCGCGGCGCATATTTGCTTTTCTTAATGGGCACCATTTGGGCCCTGGACATTGTTGCTTATTTGTTTGGTAAAGTGTTTGGCAAACATAAACTTTTCCCGTCCGTTTCGCCCAAGAAGAGCATTGAAGGCGCGATTGCCGGCTTTGTGGTCTGTTTAATTGCAGCCGGGGTCTTTGGTTATTATGCCGGCTTTCATATGACCCACTCGCTGATTTTAGGAGCGATAATTGGTGTTGTTGCCCAGATCAGCGACCTGGTTGAGTCACTGATCAAACGCGACGCTGGGGCAAAGGATTCCTCTGCTCTGCTGCCCGGCCACGGCGGCATGCTCGACCGCATGGACAGTTTTATTTTAACCGCGCCGGTTGTTTATTATTATTTAGTTTGGGTGGTTCTAAAATGAAGAAGATAATTGCCAACGCCTTAAGGGAAGATATTAGGGCAGGG